>NZ_JWGX01000019.1:0-104240 GCF_000813075.1 Shewanella sp. ECSMB14102 | reverse complement strand
GCACAAAAAGTAAAGCACTGCAGTCTGATCGAGGGCTGACAAAGCCGACTAGTCACTTCAGCCCCTAAAACCAATGCACCCATTTCAAACTGTTTGCGGCTGTGGCTAAGCCGTCAAGGAGACTCTGCCCATGAGCATACAATGAGTATGTGATTGGGGGAGCCGACGCAGACAATAGCTCCACGGTCGCACAAAAAGTAAAGCACTGCAGTCTGATCGAGGGCTGACAAAGCCGACTAGTCACTTCAGCCCCTAAAACCAATGCACCCATTTCAAACTGTTTGCGGCTGTGGCTAAGCCGTCAAGGAAGCTCAGCCCATGAGCATACAATGAGTATGTGATTGGGTGAGCCGACGCAGACAATAACGCCACGGTCGCAAACAGGAAGAAATAGAAGAAATATCAGTAGTCGAAACCAGGCTGCGCTTTAACCCCCGCCTCAAACGCATGCTTCACGCTATTCACCTCACTGACAGTATCTGCCAATTCAATCAGTTGCCTGTGGCAGTTGCGGCCGGTGATGATCACATGCTGCATGGGGGGGCGATTTTGCAACGCATCTATCACCCGCTGCAGATCCAGATAGTGGTAGCTGACCATATAGGTGAGTTCATCGAGCAGCAGTATGTCTATGCTGGCATCCTGAAGCCATTTTTCGGCGGCCGCCCAGGCCTTTTCGGCGGCGGCGATATCCTTGGCTTTGTCCTGGGTGTCCCAGGTAAAGCCTGTGCCCATGACTTCGAACTTGACCCCGGCACCTTCCAGTAGCTTTCGCTCACCGCACTCCCAGGTGCCCTTGATAAACTGCACCACGGCGCCCTGCTTGCCATGACCGACCGCGCGGGCCAGAGTGCCAAAGCCGGAGGTGGACTTGCCCTTGCCGTTACCTGTCACGACCAGGAGTATGCCCTTCTCTTCGGTGGCGGCCGCGATTTTGGCATCCACCGCCGCTTTTACTTTCTGCTGCCGCTGTTTATGACGCTCTGCCTTGATATCGGTTTGATTATTATCGGTCACCCTGGCCTTCCTCTTTGAATATGTTGATTATTTTATTGAAATCCAGATGTTGCTCCAGCACATCGGCCAAACGATCCAGCTGTTGCTGGCGCTGCTGATTGATATCCACGGCATGGCCCTGTGGCGCCGTCATCCCGGCCCAGGCGAGCAGCAGCTCACAGGCCTCTGGGCTGTCAAACAGACCATGCAAATAACTGCCGAGAATTTGATTATCCTCAGACAGCAGGCCTTCGCTGCGGACTGCTGCGATTTGTGTAGGTACTGTGGTTTTTGCAGGCTCAGTGGCGCTGACGCGGTTGGCGTCACTGCCTCGCTCATTAAGCAACAATGGCTGCATGCATCTGTCCGGGATCCGCGACGCTCCGCAGTGGATCTCATAGCCGGAGACTGACGCCGATGATTGCCCAAGCCTCAGGCTACCGCTGACATTGAGCAGCTGTTTTTCGACTTGCAGCTCGGTAGTGAGCGGCAGGTAGCCCAGCCCTTGGCTGGTACCGGGCAAGTCTTCCAGCCCCAAGGGGTCGGCAATGCTCTGCCCCAGCATCTGAAAGCCGCCGCAGATACCGATAAGCTTGCCGCCATAGCGCAGATGGCGGGCTATGCCCTTATCCCAGCCCTGTTGGCGGATAAAAGCCAGGTCGGCGCGCACATTCTTGCTGCCGGGCAACAGCAGGAGATCCAGCCCTGGAAGTTCACCCTGATGGGTCGGCCCTATATAACAAAACTCGATATCCGGATGCAGCCGCAGCGGGTCAAAGTCGGTATGGTTGCTGATCCTGGGGTACACCAAGACGCCGACTCGCAGTCGCGTCCCAGTTCTTTCAGATTGAGTTGTTTCAGATTGAGTTGCTTCAGATTGAGCTCGTGCTGATTGAGCTGTTGTCGGCTGCTCGGTAGTTCCCCCCTGAGACTGAGCAGTTGTTTGCACCAGTGCATCTTCGGCGTCCAGATGCAGGGCATCGAGGTAGGGCAATACGCCCAATACCGGCTTGCCGGTGTGAGCCTCGAGCCAATCCAGCCCGGACTGCAGCAATGAGATATCACCGCGAAAACGATTGATCACAAAGCCTTTTACCCGCGCCTGCTCACTCTCGGACAGCAGGGCCAAGGTACCGACCAGGTGGGCAAATACCCCGCCCTTGTCAATATCGGCGATGAGGATCACCGGGCAGTCCACAGCTTCGGCAAAGCCCATATTGGCAATATCGCCCTGGCGCAAATTGATTTCGGCCGGGCTACCGGCGCCTTCTACCAGCAGCCAGTCAAACTCCTGCTGCACCCTGTGCCAGGATACCAACACCGCCTGCATGGCAGCGGCTTTATAGTCACGACTCTCGGGGCCGAAAAAGGCGGCCGCTTCCAGGCTGGTCAGCGCCTTGCCCTGAATAATCACCTGCGCCTTGGTATCCGAGCTGGGTTTCAGCAATACCGGGTTGAAGTCGATTCTCGGCTCAAGACCGGCGGCCACCGCCTGCAGCGCCTGGGCCCGGCCAATTTCACCCCCATCCAGGGTGACGGCGCTGTTAAGCGCCATATTTTGCGGCTTGAAGGGCGCCACTCGCTGACCATGACGATGAAACACACGACTGAGTCCGGCCACTAAGGTGCTCTTACCGGCATCCGAAGTGGTGCCCTGCACCATAAGGCTGCGGCCAGGCCGGGCCAGAGCCGACAATTCAGCTTTAAGTTCTGCGCCATTATGGGGTACTGGATTACTCATACCTTACCCCGCTGATCCGGGCTTGTACCCGAAACGCTCAAGCCCAGGGAGCCACTGCTATCAGAGCTCACAGGCTTTAACGCCAGCGGTAAACCTGCGACCACCAGAGTGACTCTGTCGGCCTTGGCGGCCAGCGCCTGATTGAGCCAACCGGCCTCATCGACAAAACGCCGACTCAGCTCCCCAAGCGGCACTATGCCGGAGCCGACTTCGTTGCTCACCAGCAGCAGATCGCCGTCAAACCCGGCTACCGCATGCAGCAAGGCCGCGCGTTCGCAAGCCATATCGGCACCTAAGCAGAGCTGATTACTGAGCCAAAGCGTCAGGCAGTCTACCAATACCGGCGCTCCAGAGCCTGAGCGCTGCACAAGCGCCTTGGTCAAATCGAGCGGCACCTCGGCCAACTGCCATTCGAGGCTGCCGCCTTGGCGTTCAGTTTGATGGTGGGTGATACGCCGGGCCATCTCCTCATCGGCGGCCTCGGCTGTTGCCAGATACCAGGGGCGGACATTGGCCGGGCACAAGTCGGCCAGTTGCCGCTCGGCGTAACCACTCTTGCCGCTACGGGCACCGCCCAGAATAAGATGGATCATGCCGGGCTGCCCCCCAAGGCCAGCAACAGCATATAAACCGCCAGCTCACTCACCTGCTGCGCCGCCCCTAGGGTATCACCTGTGTAACCGCCAATCTGGCGCCGGAACCAGAACACTAGGGCCCAACGCAGCAACAACATGGTCGGCAGCAGCCAGAACAGCAGCGTGGTGGACAGCAGTGCCGTCAGCACAATTCCAGTCAGCAGCAAAATACCCAGCTCATTGAACCCCTGCTGCTGCGCCAAAGGTTTGCTCTTGCCCTCGTCGCGAACATAGGTTTCGCTAAAGATAATGCTGGCCGCCGTCACCCGGCTGACACAGTGCGCCAATACCAGGGCCAGCGCCGCCTGGTTGATGTCGTAAAGTGCCAACTCCAGCAGTAACTGGTACTTGAGCAGCAACACCAACACCAATGCCAAGGCGCCATAGCTGCCAAGGCGGCTGTCTTTCATGATTTTCAGTTTGTCTTCTACCCGCCAACCGCCGCCGAAACCATCGGCGGTGTCGGCCAGGCCATCTTCATGAAAACCGCCGGTAACCAGCACACTGCTAATCATCGCCAGCACTATGGCGATGGAGCTTGGCAATATGCCGGCGGCCAGCAGTAACACCAAGGCGGAGATCAAACCCACCACCACGCCCACCAGGCCAAAGTAGCGGCTGGCCTTGTTGAGGCTGTCGCTGTCCACCGTCAGGGCGCTGGGTACAGGAATACGGGTGAAAAAACCTATTGCGATCAAAAATAGCCGCAGCTGCCCGAGCCAGAATCCCATCAGAGCACCTCTTGGGTAGCAGGCTCTACCACCTTGTCGACCCCGGCTTCACCAAAGCTGGCCATCTGGTTGTAGAAGTTGGCCGCCGCCTGCACCAAAGGCAGCGCCAGCGCCGCGCCCGAGCCTTCGCCCAACCTGAGCCCAAGCCTGAGCAAGGGCTTGGCGGACATGGCCTCGAGCAGCAACTTGTGGCCGCGCTCTTCAGACTCATGGGCAAAAATAAGATAATCCCTCACCCCCGGCGCCAAACGCACAGCCGCCAGCGCCGCTGTCGACGCGATAAAACCGTCCACCAGCACGGGCACGCCAAATTCGGCCGCCGCCAACATGGCCCCTGTCATCTGCACTATTTCAAAGCCTCCGAGGCAGGCGAGGATACTGAGTGGCTCGGTCAGCTCGCAGTGGTGCAGCAGCAGTGCCTGCTCTATCAGCAGGCATTTGCGCTTAAGCGTCGCGGCATCTATGCCGGTGCCGCGGCCAACACATTCACTCACAGGCAAGCCTGTCAGAGCAGCCATCACGGCGGCGGCAGAAGAGGTGTTGCCTATTCCCATCTCCCCCAGCGCCAGCAGGTTGCTGCCGGCATCGATATGGCGTTTTACCAAGGTGCGCGCCATGGCAAACCCTTGACGCACAGCGCCCAGAGTCATAGCGGCGCGTTTGTGGATAGGCCCGGTACCGGCGCCCAGACGCTGCTCTGTAACCTCGGGGATCCCCAAGGGGCTGAGAATGCCGCAGTCAATCACCTCCAGCTCGAAGCCGGTCTGGCGACAAAACACATTGATGGCGGCGCCGCCGGCAACAAAGTTAAGCACCATTTGGGTGGTCACCTCGCTGGGAGCAATCGACACCCCGGCCGCGGCAATACCATGGTCGGCGGCAAACACCAGCATCACGGGGCGGCGGATGACTAACTCATCAGTGGCGGAACCGAGCTGAATGCGCCCCAACTGCAGCGCCAAAGCCTCCAGCTCACCCAAAGCGCCCAGGGGTTTGGTCTTGTTGTCTATGCGGGCCTGAATCGCGTCATCCAGCGCGTGATTGATTGCTGCAACCTGGTACATCCTTCCCTCTCTTATCGTTATTGGCCGCGTTTACGCAGCACCATCAGGAAAAACAGACTGCCGATGGCCGAGGTGATCACCCCCACCGGCAGCTCTTGGGTGGGCAGTATGCTGCGAGCCAGCACATCGACCCAAACCATAAACAGGCCGCCCGCCAGTGCCGTCAGCACCATGGGATGCTGCCCCGGCAGCAACAACCTGACAATATGAGGCACCATCAGCCCCACAAAACCTATCCCGCCGCAGTGGGCCACCAGAGTGGCGGTAATAAGCGAGCATAACAGCAGCATGGAAACCCTGAGCCTTTGCACCCTGATCCCCAGAGTGTGAGCGGTTTCATCACCGGCAAGCATCGCCAGCACCTGGCGCTTGAAGGCCAGGATCACCAGCAAGGCCGCCAGCACCACCAGAGTGGGCAGTCCAAGCCCATCCCAACTGGCACGGGCAAAACTGCCCAGACTCCAAAACAGCAAGGAGGTGGTGGCCTGCGGGGTGGAAAAATACAAGATCAAACTGGTGAGGGCGCTGAACATAAAGGAGATGGCGACCCCGGAGAGCAACATTCTCTCTATCTGGTTGCCGATATTCCTGCCCGCGAGCAGCAGTACCATGAGCACAGCCAAACTGGCACCGATAAAGGCTCCCAGCGGCAGCGATATCCCGGAGATGGCCGAACTCAGCCCAAGGCCGGTCGCCAGGGCGACCGAGACCACCGCGCCGAAGCTGGCGCCCGAGCTGATACCGAACAGGTAAGGATCGGCCAACGGGTTGCGGGTCACCGCCTGCAATACATAACCCGACAATGCCAGACCGCTGCCGGCGATAAAGGCCAGCAAGATACGCGGCAGGCGCAGATCCCAGACGATACGCTCGCTGATGGCAGAAGGCTCACCCACGCCCAGCAGGTGTTTGCCAATCACTCTTGCCACATCGAAGAGGCTGATATCGGCGGCGCCAAAACCGGCGGCGGCCAAGGGTGTCAACACAGTGCCGAGCAGCAACAGCAGCCAGCACCAGTAAAGTCTGGGCAAGGGCCTGAGAAACCAGCCGATAAGCGAGCGCCCCGGTGCGGCCACGGAAGCATTCATGCGCCACCTCCCACCGAGCGTGGGCGCCGGTCAGTTTCCTTGTGAGCAACACAGGTTTCGGCCGAGGCAGGCCCTGCCATTGGCTCGACTATCGCAGCGCCTTGAACCTCGCCACTGGCGAGCGCCGCCGAGCTTACAGCCTTGCCGTGACCAGGCTCTGGCGACTGATAGCCGTAAAAGTAGTGGATCAGCGGCCTTCCCAACTGCGGATGCTTTCCCACCTGGCAGCAAACACCGAAGACACCGGCAATTCTGTCTTCGGTCAATACGCTCTGGGGCGAGCCGTGGGCAATACGGCGGCCGTTATCCAGCAGCAAGAGTTCGTCACACAGGGCCGAGGCCAAATTGAGATCGTGAATCGAGGCGATCACCGTGACCCCCAGGCTGCGCACCAGCTCGAGGATCTGGATCTGATAGCGGATATCCAGATGATTGGTGGGCTCGTCCAGGATCAAAAGCTTGGGGCGCTGCACTATGGCGCGGGCAATCAAGGCCCTTTGCTTCTCTCCGCCGGAAAGCTGCGCGAAAGGCTCTGCGGCCTTGTGCTGCAACCCGACCTGCGCCAATGCCGCCTGCACCTGGGCCTTGTCGGCCGCCGATGGCATATCAAACAAACCCTTGTGGGGAGTCAGTCCCATGGCCACTAATTGAGTCAGATCCAGTGCCAACTGGGCCGGGGTATCCTGCAGCACCACAGCCACCTCTTTGGCGAAGGCTTTGGCTGACAAGCTATGGATATCCTGACCAAACAGCTGGATCTGGCCGCTATCCGGGCGGATATAACGATAGAGGCAGCGCAGCAGGCTCGACTTACCGGCACCATTGGGGCCTATGAGCCCGAGCATCTTGCCACTTGGCAGCTCAAAACCCACATCGGCCAATACGCTGTGACCACCGGGAAGCCAGCTAAGCTGTTGCACCTTGAGTGCCAGGCTCATAACCGCCCCCCGACATTGAGCCTGTGACCAGCAGAAGGCTCAGGCTGCAGTGGAAGAATCATCTATTCGCTCCCCCGGTTTACCCGCCCGGGTTTCTGGTTTGATTTATCAGCCTGGGCAGGTCTCCTGACTCGTCGCCAAAGGCGACTCACAGTTGCGGGCACAGTCCGGGCTTTCCCGGTTCCCTGGGTTGGTTCACCTGCAAAGGCGCCAACACCCTGGCTGCTGCCGCACTTGGCGGCCATTTGGGGTTATTATCCCGGTTTTATCGCCCGGCACAATTGCCCGGCGCAATAGCGCAGCACTATTGCGGCCAGTGGAGCTTGCAGAAACACTGCCATTCCTGGTCATTTTCACCGCTGGCATCACCGCTGGCATCACGGCTGGCATAGAGGGTTATTCTGACCCAGGCCGCATAAGGTAGCTCCAAGGCGTTGAACACTGCCGCAGGCGGCATCTGCCCCGGCAGCAAAATCTCGGCCAGCAGCAGCCGGATAACCCCGCTGTGAGTCAAGATCAGTGCCGCATCGGCGCTTGCTGAAGAACCAGAGCCTTTTGAACCAGAGCCTTTTGAACCAGAGTCTCTTGAATCAGAGCTTTCGGAACAACTAACCTCTCTCGCAAGCCAGCGCTGCACCATAGTCTGCCAGCCATCCAACACCCGGCTACGAAAGGCTGGCAGCGATTCCCCGCCCGGCGGAGTATTGGCCACTGGGTCACGCCAGAAGGCTTCGGCCGCCTCGCTATGCTGCTGATAGACACTCGCCACCTTCATGCCGTCCCAGTCACCGAAGTCCAGCTCCCAGAGCCAGTCATGCTGCTGCAGCGGCGCCGGGAAATAGTCGGGCATATCGGCCTTGAGCTCGGCGGCAAAGGCCTGGCAACGCAGGGCCGGAGAACTCAGCAGCGCCAGGCGTTCGGGCGCACTCGGCAACTGCTCCAGCTCACTACTGATAGCCCGCCAGCTACGCCACATCTGCGCTTTGCCCTCATCGCTCAGGGCCACATCACTGCGGCCGCGGATAATCTCGCCGCCTTCACATTCACCGTGCCGCAGCAGATAGATATTCAGTTGCCTATGTTCAGCCACACACCTCTCCCGTCAGAGTCCCGGTGGTTACCGGGCCAATTTAACCTTGCCGCAGGCCGCCGGAATCCGTATATTATGGACGTCTATACGTATAAATGTCCAAAATAACTTTCCGCGCCCACACACGCCTTTGGCTATCATGCCAGATAGTGTCCCGGGCGTCAGGTCGGCAGAGATGATGTCGCGGATGCCAAACATCCGCGAATGTAAAACAGCAATAAGACAGGTATGAAAGGTAACCCTATGGCGACTTCCCAGCACTCCCCAAGCCAGACAGAGTTCAAGCTCAAACAGACCCTCAAAGAGCGGATCCTGATTTTAGATGGCGCCATGGGCACCATGATCCAGGACTACAAGCTGGAAGAAGCCGATTACCGCGGCGAGCGCTTCAAAGATTGGCATTGCGATGTCAAAGGCAACAATGATCTGCTGGTACTGACCCAGAGCGAGATCATCAAGACCATTCACAGGGAATACCTGCTGGCCGGTGCCGACATCATAGAAACCAACACCTTCAACGCCACCACCATTGCCATGGCCGACTATGAGATGCAGAGCCTGGCGGCGGAGATCAATTACCAAGGCGCCAGAATCGCCCGCGAAGTGGCCGATGAAGTGGCCGCCGCCAGCGGTATTCCCCGCTATGTGGCCGGGGTGCTCGGCCCCACCAACCGCACCTGCTCCATCAGCCCGGATGTGAATGACCCCGGCTTTCGCAACATACATTTCGACGATCTTGTGTTGGCCTACAGCGAATCCACCGAGGCGCTGATCGCCGGTGGCGCCGACATCATCCTGGTGGAAACCATCTTCGATACTCTCAATGCCAAGGCGGCGTTGTTTGCCATCGAAAATGTGTTCGAGAAACTGGACCAAAAGTTGCCGGTGATGATTTCCGGCACCATTACCGATGCCTCGGGCCGCACCCTGACAGGGCAAACCACAGAGGCCTTTTACCATTCTCTCAGACATATCAAGCCGCTGAGTATAGGCCTCAACTGCGCCCTGGGCCCGAAAGAACTGCGGCCCTATGTCGAGGAGCTTTCCCGTATCAGCGAGTGCTTTGTCTCGGCGCACCCCAATGCCGGCCTGCCCAATGAATTCGGCGGCTATGACGAGACTCCGGCAGAGATGGCAAGCGTGATAGGCCCCTGGGCCGAAGAGGGGCTGCTCAATATTGTCGGCGGCTGCTGCGGCACCACGCCTGCGCATATCAAGGCGATTTCTGAAGCTGTTAGCCTTCATGCACCAAGGCCGCTGCCTGAGCTGCCGGTAGCATGTCGCCTCTCCGGACTGGAACCCCTGACCATAGATGCAAACAGCCTGTTTGTGAATGTGGGCGAGCGCACCAATGTCACCGGCTCGGCCCGGTTTCTCAAGTTAATCAAAGAAGGCCAGTACGAAACCGCGCTGGAGGTGGCCCGTGACCAGGTAGAAAACGGCGCCCAGATCATAGATATCAACATGGATGAGGGTATGCTCGACGGGGTCGAGATGATGCAGAAATTCCTCAACCTTATCGCCTCAGAGCCGGATATCAGCAAGGTGCCTGTGATGATCGACTCCTCCAAGTGGGAGGTGATTGAGGCCGGGCTCAAGTGCATTCAGGGCAAGGGAATAGTCAACTCCATCTCCCTCAAAGAGGGCGAGGCCAAGTTTATTGAACAGGCCAAACTGGTGAAGCGCTACGGCGCCGCCGCCATCATCATGGCCTTCGACGAACAGGGCCAGGCCGACACTCGGGAGCGCAAAACCGAGATCTGTACCCGCGCCTACCGGGTGCTGGTGGATAAGGTGGGCTTCCCGCCGGAAGATATTATCTTCGACCCCAATATCTTCGCCATCGCCACCGGCATAGAGGAGCACGATAACTATGCGGTGGACTTTATCGGCGCCATTGCAGATATCAAGGCCAACCTGCCCCATGCGATGATTTCCGGCGGGGT
Organism: Shewanella sp. ECSMB14102; assembly: GCF_000813075.1. NCBI lineage: Bacteria > Pseudomonadati > Pseudomonadota > Gammaproteobacteria > Alteromonadales > Shewanellaceae > Shewanella > Shewanella sp. ECSMB14102. The sequence goes on along the minus strand of NZ_JWGX01000019.1, from coordinate 94,011 downwards.
GTCCAACGTTTCTTTCTCCTTCCGCGGCAACAACCCGGTGCGGGAAGCCATTCATGCCGTGTTCCTCTATCACGCCATCAAGGCGGGGATGGATATGGGCATAGTCAACGCCGGTCAGTTGGCCATCTATGATGATATCGACCCTGAGCTGAAGCAGAAGGTAGAGGCCGTGGTGCTCAACCTGCCCTGCCCGGTTGCCGACTCCAGTAACACAGAGCAGCTGCTCGAAGTCGCCGAGAAGTATCGAGGTGGCCCGGGCGGCGCAGGCAAGAAAGAAGATCTCGAATGGCGCAAGTTGCCGGTCAACAAACGCCTGGAACACGCGTTGGTGAAAGGGATCACCGAGTACATAGACGCCGACACCGAAGAAGCGCGCCTGCAGGCCAAGCGGCCGCTGGATGTGATTGAAGGCCCGCTGATGGACGGCATGAACGTGGTGGGCGATCTCTTTGGCGCCGGTAAGATGTTTTTGCCGCAAGTGGTCAAGTCCGCCCGGGTGATGAAAAAGGCGGTCGCCTATCTCAATCCCTATATCGAAGCCGAAAAAGTCGAAGGCCAGAGCAACGGCAAGGTGCTGATGGTCACGGTCAAGGGCGATGTTCACGACATAGGCAAGAACATAGTCGGGGTGGTGCTGGCCTGTAATGGCTATGAAGTGATAGATCTGGGTGTCATGGTTCCGGTGGAGAAAATCATCGAAGTTGCCAAGGCCGAGAAGGTCGACATCATAGGCATGTCCGGGCTCATTACCCCGAGCCTGGATGAGATGGTGCACAACGTTAAAACCTTCGAGCGCGAAGGTCTGACCCTGCCGGCGATTATCGGTGGTGCCACCTGCTCCAAGATCCATACCGCAGTAAAGATAGCGCCCCATTACCCCCACGGCGCCATCTATATCGCCGATGCCTCGCGCGCCGTGCCTATGGTCAGCAAGCTCATCAACAATGAAACCCGCCAGGCCACCATAGACGAAACCTACCGCGAATATGAAATGATGCGCCAAAAGCGCCTGTCGCAGACCAAGCGCAAACAGATAGTGCCTTTGCAGGTAGCACGGGATAACCGCTGCAGCCACGACTGGGCCAACTACCAAGCGGTGAAGCCCAACACCCCGGGGATCCAGGTGTTTGACGACTATCCGCTGGAGGACTTACTCGAGCGCATCGACTGGACGCCGTTTTTCCGCGCCTGGGAATTGCACGGTCATTTCCCGCAGATCCTGGATGATGAAGTCGTCGGTACTGAGGCCCGTAAAGTCTATGCCGACGGCAAGGCGATGCTGGAGCAAATCATCCAAGAGAAGTGGCTCACCGCCAAGGGGGTTATCGGCCTCTTTCCCGCCAACAGCGTCAACTTCGATGATATAGAGATCTACACAGATGACTCTCGCAGCCAAGTGTTGCTGACCACCCATCATCTACGGATGCAGCTGGAGCGGGTGGGCAACCACAACTTCTGTCTCTCTGACTTTGTTGCTCCCAAAGAGAGCGGCGTGGCCGACTATATGGGTGGATTTGCGGTCACCGCCGGCCATGGCATCGACGCCCATATTGCCCGTTTTGAGGCGGCCCACGATGACTACAGCGCCATCATGCTCAAGTGTCTGGCCGACCGCCTGGCCGAAGCCTTCGCCGAGCGGATGCACGAGCGGGTGCGGAAGGAGTTCTGGGGTTATGCCAGAGAAGAAAACCTGGATAACGAGGCGCTTATTCGTGAAAAGTACAAGGGCATACGCCCGGCTCCCGGCTACCCTGCCTGCCCGGACCACACGGAAAAAGGCCTGCTTTGGCAGCTTCTTAAGCCAGACGAGTGTATCGACCTCAAGATCACCGAAAGCTTTGCCATGTACCCCACGGCGGCGGTCAGCGGCTGGTACTTTGCGCACCCGCAATCACGCTATTTTGGGGTGAGCAACATAGGCCGAGATCAGGTGGAAGACTACGCCCGCCGCAAAGGGATGACAGTGGCCGAAGCCGAGAAGTGGCTGGCCCCGGTGTTGGATTATGATCCTGAGTAAAAGAAGCTCTTAAGCGAACAACTGAGCTGTTCAGGGGCTCTCGCCTTTTCTCATCAGAGCCCCTGATTGCTGCCCATTGTTCCTCTTTAAAACAAGCGCTTCCCAAAATCCGTTATTGTCTCCAATCACAGCCCTCTGGGCTTTCGCCCTGAGGGCTGGTGTAAAGGCCGCGAAAACATCAGCATCTATATCAGCGGTGTTGGATATCCCGAAGGATTATTGGCAATGAGTCAGCTCAGGTTCAGGAAGGGTAAAAACATGCACTCACCAAATCGCCAAACAAAATCTAACCAACTGTTAAATAATAAAATTATATGAATGAGCTTGGAGCTTCGACGGCTTAAAACACCTTACATCCAAGCCGGTAAACCGACGCTACGCACGCATGGGACTTGTGCACAACCGGCCTAACAACTCCAACTTGGACAATCCAAAATACACAATATAATCAAGTAGATAGAGACTTTAGCGGCGGCAATCTCAGCATCATCCCCTCCCCTAATAGTTATCACACAAGATCTGAAGCTATCTCTGTGACAAGGCTCTTATTGTTCTATTTTTTGAGACAAAGAGACACATAGTTGCGGGCTTCTGTAAGCGCTTAACTTACCTTAAAGTATGACTCATCAACCCGATAAACATTTTAATAAAACGACTTAGCAGTCTTAGGAGTCTATGATGAAACTGAACAAAATAATGATGATGGCTGCAGGAGCAGCATTGGTATGTAGCAGTGCACAAGCAGTCGAGATAGAGTACTTCGCCGGGGCAGGTCTGGGCTACCAGGCTGATGAAATTGAGGGTGCAGTCAATAAAGACACCGAAGACATGAGCTATCAGGCACGTATAGGTATGCTGATTGAACAGCAACACCGTATTACCGGTACTTTTGGTTACATGGAAGATAAGTTCAGCGTTGCCGCCAACAACTACAAACAGGAACAATACAGCTGGCTGGTATCCTATGATTACCTATTGCCGGTGCATAAAGATGTCAATCTGTTCGCCGGTGTCAGTATGGGCGCCAATGACAACAAGATTGCCGGCAAATCTTCAACAGATTTCGTCTGGGGTGGTCAAGTCGGTGTCCAGTACAAATGGAGTGAACATTTCTCCTCAGACCTTGGCTATCGTTACCTGGCCCAGGACTATGAAAAGAACGGCATCGAAATTAATGACAGCCAGCAAGTATATTTGACCTTGGATTACAAGTTCTAAACTGTATTGACATAGTTTTCAAAGGGTACTGATAGTTTAAGTACCCGGGAATTTTAAACTCATTCTTCTTCATTCATCAACTATTGACCATTTGGCAAGTGCCAGTCAGCTTTAGGGCGGCTGGCATTTTTTTATCATATTGATTTTTATCATATTGGTTGTCATTTAATGTCTATGTCCCGCAAATAGGAACTTAAACCAGCATGATGGGAAACAAGCCAATGGCAGACAAGCTTTCAGCAAGACCTTAGGCAATTGTGTAAGGTATGCTGAGAGTTAAATAAAAAAATCCGATGACTGTTAGCCACCGGATTTTTAACTTTATAAATGAAACTGCAAAGGCTCAGGCTTAACAGTTCACGATTTACCTGAGCTGACTATCTGTAACCTCAGTCTTCCACTGGGGAAACCACAAACAGCAAATCGCCTTGGGACACCTGTTGACCATTACTGTTGAGGATCCGCTCGATGCGGTATTTCTTGTCCTCTGGATACAGCTCGGCGCCTTTGCGGTTAAAGCCTGCCAGTGTCACCTGAGAGAACATCTTCATCGCTTCGGTCAGTGCCAGCGTTTGATCGACAGTCACTATATCGCCTTCCTTGACGAAGTCGGCTTCGCCCGGTGCCGGAGAGGTATAGAAGATACCCGCGCCCTGAGCCAACACCTTGAGCTCGTTGGACTCACCCACACGCAGCGATTCGGTATCCACACCTTGAGTTTCGGCAGCGGCTTCCATTTCGGCGATCAGGGCAGGGATATCCAGCTCGGCCATCAGGCGCGGCAGATAGTTGGTGTCATACACGCCTTCACGGAAGGTCTCGTCGGCCAGGATCCGCTTCAGCAGCGGGATGTTGGTGGCGATACCCTTGATGACCACCTGATCCAGATAGTCATACATCTTGGCAATCACATCGTCCCGGCTTTCACCACGGATGATGATCTGGGCAATCAGGCTGTCGTAGTATGGCGACACTTCTTTGCCATCGGCCGCGATAGAGATGATTTCCACATCATCGCGCTCAGGCATCACGCACTCAGTGATAAGCCCCGGGTTTGGCACCAACTGCAGAACGCCCTGGCTGTCCAGTGCCGCCTTCTCGGCTGTCACCCGCACTTCCATCGCATAACCGATTTCCTGCGGCTGCAGATCTTCAATGGAGCGACCGGCTGCCACATCGAATTGGGCGCTGACGATATCAATACCGGAAGTCGCTTCGGTTACCGGGTGCTCTACCTGCAGACGGGTATTCATCTCCATAAAGTAGACTTCGTTGGCATCCAGGTTATAGATGAACTCAACGGTACCTGCGCCCATATAGTCGGTGGCATCACCCAGAGCACGGGTGTATTCCATCACCTTCTGCTTGAGTTCTTCAGGCAGCATGGTGGAACCGGACTCTTCAATCACCTTCTGGTTGTTACGCTGCACCGAGCAGTCACGCAGACCCAGTACCTTGGTGTTGCCGAACTTGTCACGCAGCAGCTGAACTTCAATGTGACGCAGGGAAGTCACATATTTTTCCAGGTACAGGTCACCGTTACCAAAAGCGGCAGCCGCTTCGGTGGAGGTTTTCTGGAACAGGCCAATCATATCCTCGGGGCGCTTAACCACTTGGATACCCTTACCGCCACCACCTTGTACCGCTTTGAGCAGCACTGGGTAGCCGATTTCGTTGGCCACGTTAACCGCTTGCTCGGCATTGGTCAAAATACCGTGAGAGCCTGGTACCACGGGCACATTCTGCGCCTGAGAGGTCTTGATGGCGTTGGACTTGTTACCCATGGTTGTCATCGAGTGCACACTTGGACCAACAAAGTTCACGCCGTTGTTCACACACAGGGCAGCAAACTGTGGGCTTTCCGACAGGAAGCCAATCCCGGGGTGCAGCGCGTCTACCTGCTCATACTCGGCCACTTTCAACACTGAGTAAGCGTTCAGGTAGGACTCGTCGGAAGTATTACCACCGAGACAAACCAGCTTGTCGTTTTCCTTGAGCATGTCAGCGGGAACCGAAGTCATATCAGGATCGGACGCCACCAGTACCACATTAATGCCATTATCGTGTGCCTTGCGGATCAGTTTCACCGCTGTACAGCCTCGGGCGTGTACCAGCACCTTGTCGATAGGCTTCATCAGGGCACGAGGATCGTCCTGAACTATCTCTTCGCTGACCTCTTCAACTTCAACCACCAGAGTCGACAGAGCATTGGTCAACACATCACTTATCTCAGCGTTAGGCATAGGCATTAGAGGATCTATGCTCTTGAGCTGTTCATCGAGCTGATTGCTGAATGGATTGTTGACCAGGCCATTCATCGCTCCGGGTACCTTGGACAGGTAGTTGGACAGAGTCGAAGTGGATGGCAGATAAGCAGGTACCACCATCTGACCGGCAAACGGCATATTGGTACCGGACAGATAATAAGTCTGCACCAGAGGGTGAGTCACGAAGGATGCCTGAGCTCCACCGGTACAGTCACCAAAACCGAACATCAGCACAGGCAGTTCGTTGTCACGCACGAAACGGGTAATACGATCGTTCACCACGGCCATGGAGAACAGCGCAGCAGCCCCCTCTTTGGTCTGCATACCGCCGGAGCTGATAAAGCAGATCACCGGCAGCCTGCGCTTGGCACACTCAATAAGCAGGGCGGAGAACTTCTCGGCACTGGCCATATCGAAGGCACCGGCCTGGAAGGCGGTGTTGGATACGGCAACCCCGACACGCAGCGCCTTACCGCCATGTTCAAAGTCTGCCAGACCCGTGATCAAACCGCAGGGGCGAATGCCCTTGTCGAGTGCATCTTCAATAGAGAGACGGAAGCCTGGGAAGTTGAGCAAGTTGGCCGACATCTTGTCGCCGTTGAGCTCATCGAAGTTCTTGAAGAACTTGGCGATGATATTTTCCCAGGTCATATTGCCGGCTTTCTTCTCGTCACGCAGCACCTTCTGGATCAGCAGATCCTGGTAACCCATGGTCAAACGGTTCCAGAAGTCCTTACGACGACCGATACGCACCGGGTTGATGGCACCTGTGTACTTGCCCTTATCCTCTTCACTGTCGAAGTATTCCGGCAACAGACGTTCGAAGAAGTAAGTCAGGATAACGAACAGCGAATCGTTCAGCTGTGGGAAACCCACGCTCTTCCACTGCTCAGTCTTGGTCAGCAGTTCAGCGCGGTTGGACTGTGACATGAAGTACTTCAGCCACTTGTAGAACTTGCTCTTGTCGTTGGCGGTATCCTGAGTGGAAATCGCCCGGTCGATAGACTTGTGCAGCAAGCCATCAACAGACTGACGCGACAGGCTCTTGGCCATCATGGCTTCCTTGGCGATAGAGGCCAGGTTACCCACGACATTGTCGTACAGCGCGTTAAAGATCAGGATGTTGTAACACTGCCAAATGAAGTCTTCACGCAGTTCTTCATTGACCACGACATCCAATACTGTCAGTTGGTTCAGTTCAGGCCAAGGCGCCTGGGTCACTTCTGCCGGCAGAGTTTCCAGATAGTGGATAAGCCCCTTGAAGTTGTTGGCGGCATTACTCTTCCAGCGGTGATACAAAGACCAACCAATGTTGAACAACAGCGCCTTACGGGCCTTCTTGTAGTTCTCTTTCGGCTCACCCAGGATCAGACGGGTCAGCATGTTGCGCTCGGTGGAAACATCATCACGCTTGGAGATGAAGTTACTCCACAGTTTGTTGAGTTCTTCGTCGTAAACCAGTTTATCCGGACTGGACAGCCAAGCCTGGAACACCTTCTCCTGCTCTTTCTGGATCCGGGCCAACAGATCCCCTTCCGGCACACTCACCTTGGACAGGCGACCATACTGATCCATTGAGATGGAGTGAATACGGCTACGCAGGGTCAAATAACGCAAATAACGGTAGGCGCTGCCGAACAGGTTAAGGTGCATGGTCGGGCTGATAGCAACCGACATTTCCGCGTTGGACTCCAACGCCTTGAGGCTCTTGGAAGGCTCGAGGAAACGCTTGAGGCTGCGATCATAATGTTCGCGCAGGTCATCGGATTCTTTTACAAACTGCACCGCAGCGCGCTCAATGGCTTCGATGGCGCTGATGATGGCGCGGCGCAGATTGTGCTGACGCTCATCGCGATCATAAGGAGAGAAATCCACAATGCCATCGATACAACCTGAAGTGTAAAGCTCTTCCGGGGACACGCCCACAGACTTGGCACACTCCTGCCATGAAAGGTTGTACTTGCGGGCAATGCTCTGCAGGCCCTGAGGCTGAATGGTGTTGAAAATACCATCACGCAGCGACAACAGTATATTGGCCGCCGCCAGTGGAATAGCCCCGCCCGAGTAGCCAGCACCAATCACTATACCCAGAGTCGGCACATCGACGTTGGCACTTTCGGCGATCGCCTTGGAAATAGAATGCGCCTGGTTGTGGCTGTTGGCCACTTCACCGGCATCGGCTCCGGGGGTATCAATCAAGTAAACGATGGGCATGGACAATTCGGCAAAATGGCGAATCGCCTCACAGGCCTGCAGGTGGTGCTCCGGCATCCAGGCACCGTTGGCCGTGGTGCGCTCCTGGGCGATAAAGCCGATGCGGCGGTTACGACCACCAAAATTCAGCTCTATTTCGGCGCTGTAGAATGGGCCGTTGTGGCTCTCGGCGATCATTTTGCCTTTCAGATCGGCAATGATCCTTTTGGCACCTGGGCGGTTCTTGTCCTGGGTAGGCTGGATAACTTTGGCAACATAGCCATCCACATCCAACTGCGCCAATGACTTTAAGTTACTCTGGATGGCATCGTCATCCAACAGACCCTTTATCTCTTCTGAAAGGCTCTGTTTGCTGTGCTCTGGGAACAGCGAAAAATCTTTAGCCAAATGCTCCGCCTGCAAAAACAGGGGATCCGGAGTCTGGGCTTGAGTCGTGTTTGCGGGCTGCTTCTTGCTGGTCATCTATCGATCCTCTGCTAAGCCTCTGAAATTTTTTAGCCAGTAAATATACCTTTGTTATCCCGTCAAATGCCATTAAACTGCCTTAGACGCTATGTTCCATTTTTGAGACAGTAATAAAAACATGCCAGATTTGAATGGGATGCTCCTATTTGCAGCAGTGGTCAGAGCAGAAGGCTTCTCTCAGGCGGCCCGTGAAACCGGCCTGCCAAAATCTACCATTAGCCGAAAAATCGCCCAACTGGAACAACAGCTTGGGGTACGTCTGCTGCAACGAAATACCCGCTCAATAAGCCTCACTCAGGTGGGCGCGCTCTTTTATCAACACTGTGACAGCATCTGCAACGAAGTGGAAGCGGCAAAAGCCACAATCGAGAATACCCATAACGATGTTTCCGGTTCATTGCGGATTGCGATCCCGGTTTCATTCAGCCAAGAGTTAATCGCCAATCTCTGCAGCGGCTTTATGCGTCTCTATCCTGGGGTCGAACTGGATGTACAGTTTACCGATGCCGATGTGGGCTTGGTAGGCGAAGGCTATGATATCGCCATCAAGTATGGCCCGCTGCAGCCTTCGGATCTTGTCGCCCGGCTCCTGTTTGAACGTCAGCCGATTCTGGTGGCAGGCCCTGGCTATCTCAAGTCCAAAGGAACGCCGGCAACCCCGAGAGATCTGGCCCGCCACGATGGTATCTTGCTGGGTACCTCCCGTTCGGCCCCCATCTGGCCGCTGGGAAAGGGTAGCCGCAAAACCATGGCCAGCTTCAGGCGCCGCACTCGGGTAAACAGTGCCATCATGGTCAAGCAACTGGCGCTGGATGATTTTGGCATCGCCATGTTGTCCCATTCGGTATGCAAGAACGAACTGGCCAGTGGCGCCCTGGTGCCGCTGCTGCAGGAATGGCCCATAGAGCCCTTCAAGGTCTATGGCGTCTACTCCTCCCGTCGGCAACTGGCGACCAATATCAGTGTGTTTCTGGACTTTTTCACCAAACGCTTCAACAGTCAGGAGTCACTGCAATCTTTAATGATGTAGCCAATCTTTGCAGATGAAAGTAGGCTGAGGAATCAATAACACAGCACACAAGTCGGCCTTCTCTGACTTATTTTTTGGCTCTCTATATTCCGTGCCAGCCATACTCAAGGCAGTAGCTGTTCCTGCTTGAGCACCTGTTTCACCAGTTGTTGGCGCAACGGTAACTGGCCGGCCGAGGCCAGATCCAGGTTAATGGCGAAATAGACAGTGTTGTCGTCCAACTCCAACCAACCGACCCACCAACCTATGGCCGGCGTATGCCGCACACCATAGCCTGTCTTGGCACGAATGATATAGTCAGTACTCGCTTCGGTCAGCATCATCTGTTTGACTATTCGCTGGCTGCGCTCGGACACAGGCAACTTGTTGTCATGCAGTTGCTGCAGAAAATCCAGCTGTTGAAACGCCGTTATCCTAAGTTGGCCGTCGAGCCAGAAACTGTCCGCTTGACCGCCGATATCCTGATTGCCATATTGCAGCTGCCGCACCATAGCTGCCATCACTTTGGGGCCTATCTCCCTTGCCAACTGCTGATACACAGGCACCACAGAATACTTCATTGCGGTGCGAAAACTCTGGTCCCGGTTCCAGGCAGCAATTTCACGAACCTTTCCGTCCCAGCTAAAACGACTGGTTTCATCGCGCACTGCCCCGGTTTGCAACGCAATAAGGCTGGAGGGGATCTTAAAGGTAGAAGCCGGAATAAAACCTTCGGCGGCGCGACTTAGATTGTTGGAGAGCCCCAAAGAACGCTTTTGATCCCAAAGCAGCAAACAGCCTTTAACACCTGCGGATTCGAACAGTTTGTCCCAGCGGCGTACCTCTTGCCACCCCTCGGCCGTGACCTCAGAGCCGACGTCACTGACCTTGGTCTGCGCCGCTGCCACAACCTGCGTTTGTTGAGCCAATAAACACAGCAACATGGGCAGCAGCAAACGCTTACTCAGGCGTTTTCTGTGCAAACCTTTATTCATCTCATTCCCCTTTTATTCCCGGCGGCCAAAGCAACAAGCATACAGCCCTGGAGTGAATAATGGTCTGGCAAAGCCCTGCTCAATTGTGGCAACAATCTGGCAAGGTAACAGATAGCTTTCCAGTTGCTGACGAGTGTTGCATACTTAACAAACGCATTACTTTACAACTCTATAAGCGAAAGGAACTGCCATGTTTAAGCCCAGCCTGGCCATAGCCCTGCTGTCGGGTACTCTGGTTTCTCTGTCGGCTCAGGCCGGTGTCGAAGAGGATCGCCTGCCTGCCGCCAACGAAAAAATGCCTCAAGTGGTCCAGCGCTATCAGGCATTGACTGATGATCTGGTAACCAAATACCGCCAACATACCGATGAGCTCAAGGTTACCCAGATGGTGGCGCACCAGGGGCAACGCCTGTGGCAACAGGCAGTCAGAGATGTGCAGTCAGGTCACAGCGACGATCGCTCCCTTTATTGGAGCCGGTTGCAAATGCGCGCAGAGCTAAGCAAACAATCGCCCAAGTTCAATATCGCCTCCTGGCAACGGCAGATACTCACCAAGGCGGTGGAAAAGTCATCCCGAGGTTTCAGCGATATCGACTTTAAGGATGATGTCAGCATCAAGATACTGCTGACCGGATTCGACCCCTTCTTTCTCGACCGCAATATAGAGCAGAGCAACCCTTCAGGTCTGGTCGCTTTGGCATTGGATGGTTACCGCTTTTCGGTTAACGGCCGTCAGGCGCAGATAGAGACTGTGATGATCCCGGTGCGTTTCGCCGACTTTGATGAGGGCATCATAGAGTCGCTGTTGACCCCGGTTTATCGCGACAAGAGTGTCGACATGGTGGTCACTGTCAGTATGGGGCGCAGCGACTTCGATCTGGAGCGCTTCCCGGGCCGCAACCGCAGCGCCGAAGCACCGGACAACCGCAATATTTTCACCGGCGCCAGTATACAGCGCCCTCTGCCCCCCAAGCTGGATAACGATACCCTCAATGGCCCTGAGTTTGTCGAGTTCTCCCTGCCGGTAGCGGCCATGCAAAGTATAAATGGCCGCTGGAAGGTCAACGACAACCATAGCGTCAGCACTATTTCCCGGGGCGAGTTTCAGGCAAGTAGCCTGAGCGAACTGCAAAACAGCATTTCGGTGGAGGGCTCTGGCGGCGGTTACCTGTCCAACGAAATCTCCTACCGGGCTATCCTGTTGCAGAACCAACTCGGCAGCCGCATTCCCACCGGGCATATTCACACCCCGAGAATTGCCGGTTTTGAAGCCGATACCGAAACGGCAATTGTCGAGCAGGTCAAAGCCATGCTGACAGCGGCTGCCAAAAGCCTATAATTCCTTACTCATAGAGGCGCGGTTGCGCCTCTGCTTATTTGCCACCAATTCATGCCAATTCGAGTTTTCTCATGCTGAGTCAGTTGTTCAGATCCCTTAAAAACGCCGACACCTCTGAATACAACCAAGCGTCTAAACCGCAGCCTGAAGCTGCCGCTAGTGAAGCGCAGCAGGCAGTGCTCGATGCAATAGAGCTTTGCTATCTCAAGGCGGAGGCCGCGCTGGGGCATGCACTAAAGCGCCCCTCGGTCAGCTTTGCCCTGCGAGGCCGCAGCGCCGGTACCGCTCATCCAACCGAGAACCGCTTGCGTTTCAATCCAGTACTGCTGGAGCAAAACCTGCACACCTTCACCCATGAGGTGGTTCCACACGAGATCTGTCACCTGCTCTGCTTCCAACTGCATGGCAAAACCCGACCTCATGGTAAGGAGTGGCAGAGCTTGATGCGACGGATCTACGGTCTGGCACCGCGTACCACTCACTCAATGGATATCAGTTCGGTCAAACCCAGAACCCTACCCTATCAGTGTGGCTGCGGCGTGGTGGAGCTAAGCATCCGCCGCCATAACAAGGTCATGCGGGGTCAGGCTAAATATCAATGCCGCCGCTGCGGCCAACTGCTAAGCCCTCAGCCATCCTGAGCCAAGTTGCCAAGCCTGGCGGCTTCTTTTACTATCTGCTGCAACAATTCCAAGTCTGACACCTGAAGTATCGGCTGTCGGCATCCTTAGCTATGATTTTAGGGAACAGAGTGATTTCATTCCTTCAGCGGCCGCTTGTGGCCCTGCCGCTGCTTTTGGCAGCCTCATCTGTGCTGGCTTCGCCCAGCCATCCAAGCAGTTTTCCCGAAGCAAAAAAACGCGCCAGGACTATCTACAGCCAAACCCTGCCGGCGGTCAGTTTCTACTGTGGCTGCGCCATCAAAATGGAAGGCAAGAAATGGCAGCCTGACTTGGAAAGTTGCGGCTATCAAATCCGCAAACAACAGACCCGTGCCAACCGCATCGAATGGGAGCACATAGTGCCTGCCTGGGAGTTTGGCCATCAGTTGCAGTGCTGGCAAAACGGCGGCCGCAAGAACTGCAGCCGTAACGACAAGACCTTCAAGCGCATGGAGGCCGACCTGCATAATCTGGTGCCCGCCGTAGGTGAGGTCAACGGCGATAGGTCCAACTTCAGGTTCAGCCAGTGGAACGCCAAGCCAAACCAATATGGCCAGTGTCAGATGACAGTCGACTTTAAAGGCCGTAAGGCAGAGCCACCGGCGCAGGCAAGGGGGCGCATCGCCCGAACCTACCTTTATATGCAACAAACCTATGGGCTCAAGATAGCCTCCAGCCAATTAAAGTTATTCAAGGCTTGGGACAAAAGCTATCCAGTTGATACTATTGAATGCCAACGAGATCAGGCGATTGCTACCTCTCAGGGTAATCACAATCCATGGGTGCAGGCTGCCTGCAGCCAAAGTGCCTTCAGTGGCAGAACACATTAAGCCTAAGGAACACAGAGCATGAGAGTGCCGAGAATTTATCACCCAGGTCCAATAACTGCGGGGCAAGTCCTGTCATTGGATGATGATGCCAGCGCCCATGTCGGCCGAGTGCTGCGGATGTCCAGCGGCGAGCAGATAAGCCTGTTCAATGGCGATGGTAAAGACTATCCGGCCACTATCGTCAGCGCCGGAAAGAAGGCCGTGGATGTGAACGTGCTGTCTGCCATGGACAATCCCTCTGAGTCCCCTCTGGATCTGCACCTGGGACAAGTGATCTCCCGCGGCGATCGCATGGACTTCACCTTGCAAAAATCGGTAGAGTTGGGGGTTAACACCATCACGCCACTGTTTTCAGAGCGTTGCGGCGTTAAACTCAGCGGCGATAGGTTAGAAAAGAAACTGCAGCAGTGGCAAAAAATTGTTATCAGCGCCTGTGAGCAATCCGGCCGTAGCCGGGTTCCTGAAGTGAGACCAGTCATGGAGCTGGCCGCTTGGTGCGCCGAGCCAACAACAGCATTGAAACTCAATCTGCATCCCAGAGCCGCTCACGGCATCAATGGCCTTGAGCTGCCAAACAACAAGGTGCGACTCTTGATAGGTCCGGAAGGCGGCTTGTCGGAGCAGGAAATTGCCATGACAGAAACCCAGGCATTTACCGAAGTTCTGCTCGGCCCCAGAGTACTGCGCACCGAAACCGCGGCGCTAACCGCCATTACCGCATTGCAACTCAGATTCGGCGATCTGGGTTAACCATTTTCCGCCCGGTGGGCGTAACGAATAAAGGAAAGGCATCATGATCAAGCTCGGCATAGTGATGGACCCCATCAAGGATATCAACATCAAAAAAGACTCCAGCTTCGCCATGTTGTTGGCGGCGCAGTCCCGCGGCTATGAGCTCTTCTATATGGAGATGCAGGATCTGGCGCTGCTGCAGGGCGAAGCCTGGGCCAAGATGCGGCCACTCAAAGTTCAGGAAGATCCCACTGATTGGTACCAGTTGGGTGAAGCGACCGACACGCCGCTCAAGGAGCTGGATGTGATTCTGATGCGTAAGGATCCACCGTTCGATACCGAATACATCTACGCCACTTACATGCTTGAGCGCGCCGAAGAGGCCGGGGTACTGATAGTCAACAAGCCACAGAGCCTGCGTGATGCCAATGAAAAGCTGTTTACCGCCTGGTTCAGTCAATTCACCCCCACCACACTGGTCAGTAGCGATCCGCAGCGGTTACGCGCTTTCCATGCTCAGCATGGCGATGTGATCCTCAAGCCATTGGACGGCATGGGCGGCACATCTATATTCAGGGTCAAGCAGGACGACCCCAACCTGGGGGTCATCATAGAAACCCTGACCAACTACGGCCAAAACTATGCCATGGCGCAGGTATTTATTCCTGAAATCACCAAGGGTGACAAGCGTATTCTGGTCATCGACGGCGAGCCTGTCCCCTACTGTTTGGCGCGGATCCCCAAGAAGGGCGAAACCCGCGGTAACCTGGCAGCCGGTGGCAGCGGTGTTGCCCAGCCTCTGTCAGAAAGTGACTGGGCCATTGCCAGAGCCCTGGGGCCAGAGCTTAAAAAGCGCGGCCTGATCTTCGTCGGTCTGGATGTGATTGGGGATAAGCTCACCGAAATCAATGTCACCAGCCCAACTTGCATCAAAGAGATTGAAGCGGCTTTCGATGTCAATATCACCGGCATGCTGATGAATGCCATTGAGCAAAGACTGCAACAAAAACAACAAGGATGAGACTCTGATGAAACTGAGCCAACTCACGGGCGCATTACTGGGACTGTCATTGCTGCTGCCACTGGCAGTCGATGCCAATCAGTTGCCCAATCCCGCCCCTTCCAGACCCCAAAATATCGTGATCATGGTCGGTGATGGCATGGGGCCGGCTTATACCAGCGCCTACCGATATTTCAAAGACAACCCGGATACCGAAGAGATAGAACAGACGGTATTCGATCGCCTGTTGGTCGGTATGGCCAGTACCTACCCCGCCAGAGTCAGTGGCTATGTCACCGACTCCGCCGCCGCGGCAACCGCGCTGGCAACCGGGGTAAAAAGCTATAATGGTGCCATCTCGGTCGACACCCAGAAGCAGCCGATCCCGACCATAATGGAAAAGGCCAAGCAACGGGGAATGAGCACAGGAGTGGCGGTCACTTCCCAGATAAATCACGCCACACCGGCGGCCTTTTTGTCTCACAGCGAAAGTCGCAAGCACTATGTCGAGCTGGCCAACAAGTATCTGGAGACGGATGCTGATGTAATGCTGGGTGGCGGCCAGAAATACTTTGATCAGGAACTGCTGGCCAAGTTTGATGCCAAGGGCTATCAAATTTTGCAGGAGTTCAGCGCGCTTGAAAGTATCACACAACCCAAGGTAATGGGCCTGTTTGCCGAAGTGCAATTGCCCTGGGTGCTGGATGACAAGGACGGCCATCGCCTCAGCACCATGACAGGCAAGGCACTGGAGCTCTTGTCACAAAACAACAACGGCTTTGTATTGCTGGTCGAAGGCAGTCTGATCGACTGGGCAGGTCACAACAACGACATCGCCGCCGCTATGGCGGAGATGGATGAATTTGCCCGTACCATGGAAGTGGTCGAGCAGTTCGTACGCCAAAACCCCAATACCCTGATGGTGGCCACCGCAGATCACAATACCGGCGGTCTCTCCATCGGCAGCAAGGGCAAATATGCCTGGAATCCAGAGGTACTCAAGGGGCTCTCTGCCAGTATCGACACTCTGGCCGCCGCGGCGTTGACCGCAGAAGACTGGCAAGCACCGCTGGCTCAAGGCCTGGGTTTTGAGCTGGAACCCGCTTTGCTGGAGCAATTGGCCAAGGCCAGAATGCAAGGCAAAGAGACGCTGGCCAGCGCTATCAAACAGGAAGTGGATCGCCGCTCCAACACAGGCTGGACCACAGGTGGCCATACGGGCACAGATGTGCAGGTGTTTGCCGCAGGCCCGGGCGCCGAGCTGTTTATCGGCAACCAGGACAACACGGATATCGCCTCCAAACTGAGCAGCCTACTGCCCAAGGGGCAACACGCCGCCAAATAAGGCTTGGCCTGGTAAAAGCGGCTGCGGCCGCTTTTTTTGTCTTTGCCGACTATAACTCTTGCCCGCTGCCACCACTGATTGGCTATAATGCGCGGCAGATTTTATCCTTGGAAGTTCTCCTATGTTGCTGACACCGCCATCGCAATTACTGCTGCGCAACAGTGCGCTATTTGAAGGCCAAAGCCTGCTGCTGCTCAACCATGAAAGCGATAGCTGCGCCAGAGAGCTTTTGAAGCTGTGCCCCAGAGTCGATGCCCTGGCGCTGGACTTCAATCACTTCCAACAGCTTAAATCGCAAGCCACAGCCTCGCTTCATTGCTACTTTGGCCACCAATTGCCCCATACAGACAGGTTCGAGACCGTTGTTGTCTACTACCCCAAGGCCAAGCCGCTGCTCGCTTATCTGCTGGAGCTGGCGGCGCTGCACCTGCAACCGGGAGGCCAACTTCTGGTCATAGGGGAAAACAAAGGCGGGATAAAGTCGTTTGCCAAGCAGCAAAGTCGCTGGTTCAGCAATGCTGCCAAACTGGACAACGCCCGTCACTGCCTATTGTTTGCCGCCGAGGCCATCACCAGCCCAACTGCGCTGGATATTGAGACCTATGTCAGCCACTACAGCTTGCCTACTCCCCAAGGGGATGTGCAAATCTGCAATATGGCCGGAGTATTCAGTGAAAAACGGCTGGATCTGGGTACTGAGCTGTTGCTGTCTCATCTGCCTAAGCTTAAGGGCCGGGTATTGGACTTTGGCTGCGGCGCCGGAGTGATTGCGGCCGCCCTGCTCAAGGCCCAGCCGGAGCTGAGCCTTGAATGTGTCGACATCAATGCCATGGCGCTGCTGTCCTGTGAGCTGACCCTTAAGGCCAATGGCCTTAGCGCCAAAGTCTATCCATCAGATGGCTTGAGCGCCACTCAGGGCGAGTTCGATGCCATTATCTCCAACCCACCGTTTCATGATGGTTTGGCGGCAACTACCCATATTGCCGAAAGCTTTATCGCCGACAGTACCAAAAAACTCACAGAGCGAGGAGTATGGCAGATAGTAGCCAACCGCCACCTGCCTTACAGCGATACAATCGCGGCCCATTTCGGCAAGGTGAATGTCATCGCCGAAAACAACAAATACAAGCTTTACCGGAATACCAGTGACAAAAAGTAGCGCCGAAAATTTTTGGTAACTTTTCGCTAAGAGATCAAAGATTTTTATAAGTATTCAGGGCTATTATCTTTTGAATAACTGCTAATGGGATGTTAACGACAGGCTTCGTTTCGGCGAGCTTATGTTGTTATACTCAATAGCAGTCGGAAAAATAATAATAGTACCGTTCCGCACAGGAGTTGACTCAGTCGATAAGAGCCCCTGTTTTCCTGTTATGTCATGGCACACCCCGCACCATGGACAAACAGTTTCTTACTCGAGTGGCAAACATGTTCAAGCTCCAAAGGAAAGGTATAACTAACCTGGATACTCTAATATGCTGGCGCCGGATCTCGTTGAACTCAGCAGTAACATGCAATTTGCCGAGCTGAGGCTCATCCCCAAAACCCATGGTCCCGTTACCGAGGAAGCCATTCGTCATCTGCTGGCATTACCTGACTTTGCCAAACTTTACCCCCTCGACAGTCAAATTGTTAAAGCCGTCAAAGAGATCAACAAGCTCTATGCCGAAGAAGATGGCCAATTCGAGCAATTTTTTCAGATAGCCGAGCGTCGTGACGGCCAGATATCACTCCAGCCCAGTAAGGACAAGATGCAAGCCACAATGACCCTTACCGCCGCCTGGGGGGGGAAGGAGATCACCCTGCCGGATATCCTTCGCCGTCTCAAGGAAGATAAGATCTGCATGGGGCTGTCGAAAATCAAGATAGAAACCATGCTCAAACGCCTGAAGCAGAGTAAACCCGGTGAAACCATAGAAGGCATCATTGCCTGCGGCAAGGCGGCGGTAAATGGCAACCATGCCAAATTGGACCGCAAAGTGCCCCTGGCCCGTGAACGCCTATTGCATCCGCAAGAACGTGAGGATGGCACTGTGGATATGCGCAACCTGGGCGCCGTCATCATGGTCAATAGCGGCGATCTTTTAATGGAGAAGATCCCCGCCACCCAAGGTACCCCTGGCTACAATGTCTTCGGTGAAGTACTACCGGCCAAGCCAGGTAAAGAGTTGGAGATGGTGATAGGTAAAGGTACAGAACTCAGCGCCAAGGACAGCAATAAGCTTATCGCCACAGTTGCCGGTCAGCCGGTGGAAATCCGCAATGGCATGCAGGTAGATGATGTGCTGCAGATAAAAGATGTCGACGTGGGCTATGGCAACGTCGACTTTAAAGGCAGTATTCTTATCAGTGGCGACGTCCATGAAGGGATGCAAGTCACGAGCAGCGGCGATATCACAGTCATGGGCTTTGTCGACTCGGCATCCCTGACGGCCGAGGGAGATATCACTGTCAGCAAAGGCATCATAGGCAGGCAGATCCGCACCAATGAGCTGTCGACCCAAATAAGAGCCAAGGGGCAAATTTCGGCCCAATTTGTGCAATATTCCGATCTTCAGTGCCAAGGCGATATTCTGGTAACCAAGCAACTGCTGCACAGCCACAGTTGCACCGATGGCAAACTGATAGTCAGCGATGGCAACGGCCGTCGCGGAGACCTGGTGGGCGGAATAGCCAAGGCAGAAAAAGGCATCAAGGCAGTTGCCATAGGCGCCACAGCCGATACCAAGACAGAGCTCTTCTGCGCCATGCGTTTGGGGGAATACCGCCAAAACCTCAAAGAACTCGAAGAGAGTGTTAGGGTTCTGGTAGTGGCCGGGCTGGAAATGGAAGCCCGGCTGAGAAAACTGCCGCCCAAGAGTGAATGGCAAACAGATCCTACCATGGTCGAACAGGTAAAAATGATGCTGCAGGAGAAACATCGTGTCGATGATGAGCGGCTGCGGGAAGAAACCGAACTCGATCTACTGAAAGCAGAAACCGAAGGTTACTATCGCCATTACTTTGTCGAAGCCCTGAAGCATGTCTACTCCAATGTGGAAATTCATATAGGCCCGGCCCAGCAGCGCACTCAAAGGGAACACGGCCCCTGCGTGATTGAAAACCAAAATGGAGAAATCCACTTCGATTACAGCAATCGCGGTTAAGCTCAAAGCCGCACGGTTATGGTTCAATCTGACCGGGAAGAAATCATAGCAACACCAAGTCACTGTGTTATGGTATCGGCAACAGCTTATGCTTGGATATCCTATGACACAGCCCACCTGGCCCGCCATTCTAAAACCGGCAGATTCAGACGAACTCCTGTTCCTTGAGAATGAAAGAGACTGGTTGGAGTATATCTGCCTACATCAACACCTGAGTTGCCAGGGCGACCAACTGATAGATTCCGACGGCTTATGCTATCCCATACTTCCGGCCACTCGCTGTGACGAACCTGTACTGGCTTCATTGCCGCAAATAGGCCCGAGCCAGTCTCGGCTCGAACTCAAAGATCTCAAGCTGTTGGTACAAAAGCACGCCGCCGCGCTCGGCAGTTGCTGCGTGGCCAAATTAGCCTTTATCACTTTTCCACAAGGGCTGGAGATGGTGCGTTATCTCGACAATCTCTGACAAAGCCCGGCGCCCACGGGTATAATCGGCGCGTTTTCTCTCACCGGAGTCATAGATTTGCAACTTCTGAAAATAGATTGCTTAGGGAAGCCTCTGAGGCTGGAAGGTTCCATGGCAGGTTGGCAACAACTCTTTTGGGATAACCAATTGGTCTCGCAACAAGCCGCCAGCGCCAATGACCAAGGCAGCGGCAGCCATGAGTTCAGTCTTAGTCGCACCGATGGCAGCAGCATCAAGGTACGCCTGGAAACCCAGCTCAACTGGCAACCCTTTGAGCTGAGCTATCGTTTGCTCATCGATGAGCAAGTCACGATTGAAGGCAGGCGCGATAGCAAAGATATTGAGCGGCAAACACCAGACATAGCGCCGGTGAAACAACAGAAACTGAGTCTGGTGGGGCTGGTGTCTCTGGGCTTTAAGCTGCTCAAGAGTGCCAAGGTAATCAAAGTCGTACTGGCCGGGGCCAGTATTGCCGCTTATTCCTGGCTGTTTTCACTGCAGTTTGCCCTGGCCCTTATTGCCTGTCTGGTGTTTCACGAATACGGCCATATCCGGGCGATGAAGTATTTTGGTATGAAAACCAAAGGTATTTACCTCATTCCCTTTATGGGCGGCCTGGCCTTATCCGATGAGAAGATCAACACCCGCTGGCAAGATGTGGTGATCTCCATCATGGGGCCAACCTTTGGCCTGTTGATGTCGTTGGCGGCACTCGTGGCCTACTGGATCACTGGCAATCCCTTCTTTGCCGGTCTGGCGGCCTTCAACGCCTTACTCAATCTGTTCAACCTATTGCCAATTCTGCCGCTGGACGGCGGACATATTCTCAAGAGCATCAGCTTTTCAATGAACAGCGCCATCGGCCTTATCGCCTGTATTCTCGGTGCCGCCATCGGAGTATTTATCAGCTACAGCCTGGGGCTAGCGCTGCTGGGGTTCCTGTTGCTGATAGGCAGCGCCGAGATTCTGTTTGAGTGGAAACAGCGTCATCAAAGCCATCTGTTGCCGCTGGACAGGTATGGGCAAGTGTTTTCCCTTATCTGGTATCTGTTAACCGTGGCGGCCCTGGTAGGGGTTATCTGGCATCTGGCGGGTAGCGGAGATGATATGCTGGGATTGCCACTCAAGATATTGCAGAGCTGATGCAATATGGCAAACGGCTGCAGTAAAGCAGCCGTCTGTTGCCTATCAGTTAAACGGAACCGGATGGGATCTCACCAAAATCACCGTTTTGGTAGTCACGAATGGCCTGCAGGATCTCCGCCTGGGTATTCATCACAAAAGGCCCCATCTGCACCACGGTCTCACCAATAGGGTTACCGGCCAGAATGAGCAGGCCCGCGCCCTTGAAACCGGCTTGCAGCTCGAGAGGATAACGACTGTCGAGCAGCAACATATTACCGGCCGCCAGTTGTTTGCCATCCGGCAGTTGCAATTCACCACTGTGCAGATAGAGCGCCAGTCGCCCCAGATGACTGAGATCCAACTCGGCTTGGGCATCAGGCGCCAGCGTTAAATCGGCAATCGCCGCATCGCCGGCCAACCCGGTCAAGGGAGCACTGGCTTCAGTACCGGCGAAACGCCAATCACCGGCCAGCAGTCTCAGGCTGGCGCCGTCAGTTTCAAGCTGCGGGTGTTCATCGGCCGCGCTGTCCTGATACCTGGGCGGCCGCATCTTGTCTTTGGCCGGCATATTGAGCCAGATCTGAAAGCCATGCAGCCCCTCTTTGGCATCAGCCAGCGGCATTTCGGAGTGGACCACGCCGCGGCCGGTACTCATCCACTGCACCTTGCCTTCGCGGATGGCGCGGACATTGCCCAGTTGATCCCTGTGCTCAAAACCGCCCTTGCGGATATAGGTAAAAGTTTCCATACCGCGGTGGGGATGCGGCGGAAAACCGCCGAGATAATCGCGTTCATCGTCGGAGCGGATCTCATCCAGCATCAGATAGGGATCCAACGCCAGAGCCTGAAAATCGGCGACCCGGCTGATATTGACCCCATCGCCGTCAGAGGTGGGTTGCGCCGGCAGTATTTGCAATATTTTCATCATTGGGCTCCTTCACTTTGGAATAGCCCCAGCTTACTGCCGACAAATAACAACAAAAAGCGCATTTATCCGCTATGAGTCTTCGACTTTATAGAAAGGTCACACCCACCAATAGCGCACCACATGGAAGAAAACCGGCGCGGCAAAACAGACAGAATCCATGCGATCCAGCATGCCGCCGTGGCCCTCTATCATATGGCCCCAATCCTTGACGCCGCGGTCACGCTTGATGGCCGACATCACCAGTCCCCCGGCAAAGCCGAGCAGGTTCACCAGTAAAGCTATGATTGCCGCCTGCCAGGGGGTGAATGGGGTGATCCAAAACAGCGAAGTACCCACCAGCGTCGCCAGCAACACCCCACCGACCAAGCCTTCGAGGGTCTTGGAGGGCGACAGCTTGGGTGCCACCTTGCGTTTGCCAAACAGCTTGCCACAGCAATACTGCAGCACATCGGAGAGTTGCACCACCAAAATAAGCCAGGCGATCAGCAGCAAGTTACGCCCTTCATAGCCCTCTATCTTCAAGGTCATCAGCGCCGGCACTGACGAGACACAATAGACGGCTATCATCAGCCCCCACTGCACTTTGGCGGTACGCTCAAGGTAACGTGTAGTATCGCCGCCAAGTGCTGCCAGAATCGGCATCAGCAGGAACAGATACACGGGAATAAAGATACTGAACATGCCGTACCAATGGATGGCAATAAGCAGATACTGCACCGGCAAGGCAAAATAGAAGGCGGCGACCAGGGCAGGATAATCGCTGGCCCGGGTCGGTGTCAGGGTTAAAAACTCCCTGAGCGCATAGAAAGATACCAGGGCAAACAGCAATATCACCCCATAGAGCCCGAACAGGAAAGCGATACCTATGGCCAGCACCATCATCCACCAGGCATCGATTCTGGCATTGAGATTGGCAATAACGGCGTTGTTGCCCTTACGCCAGGCCAGCAAACGACCTATCAGGGTCGCTACCACCAGCAACAGGCCTATACCGGCAAACAACCACAGTGTCTGGTTCATACTTCCTCCCGTGACATCGCCAATAGTGCCAAACGCAAACGCTCGAGAAAGGCCACCTTGGTTTCCTGCGGCTGCAGCTTGATAGGCGTGCCGAAACTCAAAGTGCAGAGCAGCGGCAACGGCAGATAACGCCCCTTGGGCATGGCGCGATTGAGGTTGGCAATCCACACGGGGATCAGTTCCAGATCCGGGCGCGAGTGCGCCAGATGATAGATTCCACTCTTGAACGGCAACAATGGCGCCTCGCTCAGATTACGGGTACCTTCCGGGAAGAAGATCAGCGAGTCACCCTCTGCCAGCGCCTTTTCCACCGGCGCCAAGGGATTGCCCTCACCATGGCTCTCTCTTGGAATAAGCACGGCATTGAATACCCGCTGAATAATAAAGCGCCTCAGCGCCGTCTTTTGCCAATACTCGGCGCCGGCAACCGGACGTGTCTTGCGTCTCAGCAAGGCAGGCAGTGATGCCCACAGCAACACAAAGTCACCGTGACTGCTGTGATTGGCAAAGTAGAGCCGCTGATTGTGATTGGCGCGGCAGCCAAGCCACAGGGCGCGGGCACCGGTGACCAACCTGGCCGCCGAGGTGATCCCAAAGGCAGTCAATCCCGCGAGCCAGCCGATTAGGGTATCCATAGATAAGGGTAAACTCCTCTTACAGGAAAAAGCGCCAGACGAGTAACAACACCAATGCGGCGGCCTGCCCGGCAAAGCAGAGGAACAGACGCTTTAGCAGCGCCTGCGCACCTTGGGCGCGCAGCAGCATGCTGCGACCGGCCTGCTCTTCTTTGAGCCAGCCGAGCTGCTGCATGCTGTGATCCAAACGTTCGCAGGAATGCTCCCCTGCCAGGGCGGCAAACAGCTTGGCATCCAGCGCCACTCTGAGGCCGAAATACTGTCCGGCCAGTCCTAAAAGCACCATCAACAGGGCACTGAGCAGTTCCGGCCATCCCTGAAGCTTGCCGCCCCAGAGAAGCAGCAAAGGTGCCAACATCAAAACCGCACTAAACCAGCGCAGCGGCGCGGCATTGCCCAATAAAGTGGCCACCAATTTTGCCAGATCCCGCTGCTGCGACTCAGGCATGTTGCACCTCTGGCGGGCAAAAACCGGACTTGAGCCGCTCCAGGTAAGCCAGAGTCTCTGGCTTGAAAACCACCTTGGGCCTAACGGTGGCAATCATCTTTGCGGCATCCAGGGCACTGCCGGCCCGACCGCTCAGCAGCAACCAGGCCGCCAATACCAAGGCGCTACGGCCATAACCCAAGGCGCAACATACAAGTAGAGTACCTGAGGTGCGCAAACACTCGAGCCGCCTGACCGCTTCCAGGCAGTCCTGTTCATCCGGCAAGCATAAATCCAGCATGGGCATGGGCTGATACCATTTGAGCCTGCCTTCGGTCATCCCCCGGGCGGGTGTCAGCAAAGCCTTGCCCGAATAGGGGAAAGGCAACTCGGCGCAGAGATCCAATATGGCATCATATTGCTGCGCTTCACTCATGGTGGGCATGCGCCCAAGCCAAACCCCGGGCAGCACCTCTTGCGCCGCTACCTTGCCAGCGGTCCAGAAACGGATATTGAGCCAGGCAAACAACCGGTAAGGTAATAACAGCCAGCGACTGGCGAAGCTGGGATGGCCCAACTCACTCTTTTGAAAACCCGCGGCGGCAAACAGGAGATAATTGAGCGCCACCATGGCCAGCGCCAAGGCCAGCCAAAACAGCAGCATGCCAAAGAGACTCATGGGCCAGAGCAAGGCCGCGAGCAGCAGCAAGACGACGCCCACGCCATAAGCCGCTGCCAGCTTGAGCCTGCAAGGTTCCCTCGCCAAACTCAAGCGGCTGAACGAATTTCGTGGCCACAGCCAGAGGCAGAACAGACCGGCCGCCAGCCCTGTGGGCAGGTCGATAAAATGATGTTGCCAAGTCGTCAGCACAGACAGGCCAATCAAGGCAAACCAGCCGTGGAGCAGATAACGCCAGGGGCCACTGGCCCGCTGACTGTATTCACTCCAGAGCACCACCAAGAGCGCGATGTGCAAAGAGGGCGCCTGATTGAAAGGCTTATCAAACCCCATCAGGAGATCGAACAAACCACCAAAAACGCCGTCGAGCGGCGGGCGCTCAAAACTGAATTTAAGGGGCCAGATGAGAAAACAGCCGATGCACAGAAGCTGTACGCTCAGCAGCCTGAGCCCCAGTCTGTCTATCCCCTTACGGCTGAAGGGGAGCAGAAACGCCAGGCCGTAGAGAAGATCTATCGACCAGTAAGGCACTATGGTCCAGGGCCAGAGCGGAATGGCATGTTCCCAGGAAAACACCAGACTGGGAACCTCACTTTGCTGCGAGGCATACCAATTGGCAAAACCATAGCTGGCAAAGAAAAACGGCGCCAACAAGGCCAGCCAAAGCAGGCCCCGGCGAATGGTGCCGACCTCGCGTCGACGGGCGGGCAGCTCAGGCATCAGTCGGCCTTACGCGCCATAGACACGGTAAATATGCCCCACTCATCCACTCTTTGAGTCAACTTGTGAAAACCGTTGGCTTTGGTCAGTTGATCCATCTCCTGCTGACTGCGGCGACGCATCACCCAAGGCTGACCGTCTCTGTGGCTGGTCAGGGCCCGGCCGATGAATTCCAGCTGCGGATGCCAAGGCTGGCCCGTGTAGATAAGCAGACCTCCTGGCGCCAGCGCCGCGGCAATACCCGCCAGGGAGCGAGACACCATCTCATTGTCACCAAACAGCTCGTAAAGGCCGGAGACTACCGCCAGGGTTGGCTTGGGCTCGACCGCCGCCAGCGAATCAAAGTCGAAGGCATCGCCCTTTTCAAAGCGCACTATGTCACTGAGGCCAAGCTCATCGATGAGGGCGCGGCCGTCGCGGATATTGATATCACTGTAATCACGCAGCAGCACAGAATCGGGCTTGATATCGCTGTTCGCCAGGCTCTCCAGCAGATAGCGGCCATGTCCGGCGGCCACATCCATCAAATGCAGCGGCTTTTCTTCCTTTCTCAACGTCGACAGCGCCTGCGCCAGCAACTCTTCGATATGGCGTTTACGCTGGCGTATGCCGCGCCAGCCAATAGCATTGAGATATTGTTTGTCGACAAAACGGCCAAACTCCCCCTTGCCGGAGGGGGTGTTGCGATAGACATAGTCCAGGGTACTGCCCGAGTCGAAGCCGCGCTCGAAACCCAGAGCGATGCCCTCTGAGTATTTCTCCCCCAGCTTCATCACCGCGCGGGTGGCTTGCCAGTATTTGGCCTGCCAGGAAGCCTCGGGCAGAGGGGCGGCGAGCGATTCACTCTCGGCGCAGCTCGGGCCGAATTTATCTTGCTGCAACAAATTCACTGCCGCCTGCGGCGAGGCGATATTGGCCCGCAGGAAGCGTCTGATCCTGGCTATCGGGTCGGCCCGCTCCAGCTCTCCCAGGGTGTCATGATAAAACCCGGGCAACAGGTGCAATTCTTTACGCTGGGAACCCAAGCGCTCAAAAAACTGCTGCTGCGGCTTGCGCCGAACCACATAGTCGGCGCCCGAGATCAGTACCTGAGTCGGTACAGTAATCGCCTGGGCATTAGCCACCACCCTTTCGGCGGCATCATAGAGTCCCAACAACACATTGACCGAGATCGGTCTGGCGATCAGTGGGTCAGTCTCAAAGCTGTATTGTCTGGCGGGGTCATGGGTCAACAGCTTGGCCTTAACATAGCTGTTGACGAAAAAGTTGCCCTTGAGGCTCCTCAGCAGCTTGAGCCCAGGGATAGCAAAAGGCACATAGAGCTTGACGCTGAAGGCCGGCGACGCCAGCACCAGCGCGCGAATAGCAGGCGCATAGTCATGCACCCAGGTGCTGGCCAGCACGGCGCCGACACTTTGGGCCACCACACACAGCTGCTCTTGGCTGCAACCATGTTTGCGCTCTATGTGTTCCACAAAGGTCTGAATGTCGCGAACACTGGTACCAAAGGAGGGGCTGTCGCCTCTGGCGCCCGGTGATTGCCCATGACCACGGGCATCCCAGGCGAAAAAAGCCTGCTCAGGCAGCGCCAATTCATCCACCAGGTGCGCCATTCTGCCACCGTGTTCATGGCCACGGTGGAACAGCAACACGGCCCCGGATTCCTCTTGTTCATTGGTTTCCAGCGCCGGCCAAAAACGATAAAACAGCTGGAATCCATCATGGGTAGTAAAAAAGTGTTCCTCGGGTACCCTTGCGGCATTATCCATATATTTCATTCCTTTGATAACCAACTTAACTTGCGCGCTCGGCCTGCTTCAAACCGGATTTTACCCGGTTGAATATGGTCAGACAGAGTAACAGGAGCACCAATGACAGGATCAAATTGAGCCAGAATGGCGTCAACCAACCCAAGGCGACAGCCAGCCCCAGAATACCGAAGACAAACGCGCGATCACTCTTGCCCATGGGGCCATCATAGCGGCGCTCTGCCCCCACCATCAGGCCGAGCACCCCGGCGTATTCACTGGCAACGGCCAGTAAGGTCAGGGCGATCACCAGCGCAGGTTCCACACCACCGAGCAAGGCGAAAGGCAAATAGAGTATCGCATCCGAAACGATATCGGCGAGCTCATTGAGATAGGCGCCGAGACGGGATTGCTGCCCAAACTCACGGGCCAACATGCCATCTATGGCATTGAGCGCCATTCTTTTCAGCATCCAAATAGGGATGAGAGCAAAGAGCCAAGGATGAGGCCAGATAAGCAACAGGGTTCCCAGCAGTATAGAACCCAGCGCCGCCAACACTGTGACTTGATTGGCGCTGACGCCGCGCCGATACAGACGGGTAACCAGTGGCCTCAGTAGGCCCTGAAAGCGGGATTTCAACTGATAAACAGACAAACTCATTGGCTACAACATCCTAATCGAGAAAGAAAAGTTCTCACAGTCATCCTTGAGTCTCGCGCAAATGACCAAAGTGCACTATGCCTGATTTTTAATATGCTTCAAAGTGCTTGGGGGAAAAAGCCGCGGCTGAATCACGCCCCAACCGCAACGCCTCCGAAAAGAGGGAAAGAGCGCTAAAGCGCCCTTTCCTCTCAGTTACCAATTGGCATCCAGAGTGAGCTTGGGCACCGCCAGCTCAGCACATTGGCTCGAAAGGCGATAAAACACGGCTTCGGCGGCCGGGTAACCATAGGCAGCTACCTGGTTGGCGGCCTGGGCCTGATAGCGCACACCCCAGAGATCGAACCAGGGACGCATATCCAGTTGCAGCAACTTCGACAGGCTGAGCAGCATAAAGTCGTTGCCATCCAGGTTCGGGGCATAGATATAACTGCTCATGCCCAGTGCATCCCTCATCTCGCCCCAGCGAGCGACGTCGGCAATCGCATGGCTGAACAGACGCTCATGCAGATAGAGCAAGGTGAAAATCTGCCAGCCGTTATCCAAACCGGCATGCTCTTCGGCCAATGCCGCCAGCTGCAGATAGAAATCCAGCCTGGGCCCGGCGTTGTCATAAGTGCCGGTCTGACTCCAGAGCTTTTCGTAGACAGAGGTCACAGGATCGCTGCTGTTTTGCGCCTGTTTCAGCCACTCGAACGTGGTTTGAGGCGACTGGCGATCGCAGCTGGCGATCCGCTCACCACTATCTTTAAAGCGTTGCCAACCCTTGTACAGCGGGAAAATATTATTGGAGACTTCACCGGAGCGGCCACCATAGATTTTCAGCCGGTTCCGCTGCAGATTGTGGCCTATCTCGTGACTCTCGCCCCAGCCGAAGGGACTCAATACCCAGGCTTGATCATAGGGGTTACCCGAGCAGCCGCCACCGCAGTGTGCCGCCTCATCGACATTGATGTGCTGCACCTTGGGTTTGGCATGGATCTGTTCATTTTGGCAATCCCACCCCAGCAGGGCGCAGCGGGCGGCCACGCTGGGTGCCAGCGCCAGTCCTTCACCACTGAAGCCGGCCAGATCGTAGGTCCCCTTGATCATATAGCGCCAAACATCATTCAGGGCCTGCTCCACATCGCCGCGGTACGGCTCAGCATAGATGAACTGTTTCATCATATGTTTGCGGGAGTTAACTTCGACAAAGTCGGTGCGCAGCCCGGCCCAGCTCAGCGGGTTGGTTTCAAGCGCCGTCAAATAACCACTCGCTTGGTTGAAATCCTTGAGGTAGGGATAGGCCAGTACATTTTGCGCTTCAACACTCACCACGCCCTCACCGGCCGGCAGTTGCAGCATCAAAGTCCCGCCATAAGGGCTACTCAGGGTCAGAGGTTGCCCGGGTTTCAAGGTCAGCTCGACCGAGCGCAAAAATTTGGGGCGCTGGTATCCCTGGTTATTGAATTCCCGGGTTGAGCCGGTTCTCTGGGTATTGATAAAGGCCTTGACCGTCAGCGGCAGTGTGTCTTTGCGCTCGAGACGCACACTCTGGCCGGGCAACAAGTAAAAACCGCTGCCGCGATAACCACTCTCTTTGCCCAGTGCCATTTCCAGGCTGACGTTCTCAAGCGTCAGCGTTTGCGGCAAAGGATCGCTGAAATTGCCCAAATCCGGCTGCGCTGGATTATTCCCCCTCAAATACAGCGCCAAGTGGTCGGCCAGATAGGCCGCCAGAAAACGCCCTTGCGGCGTGGTGTCCTTATCCATGGGATAAGCTATGTCGGCACGGTAAAGATCGCCAAGCAACACAAAGAGTTTCAGCAGCCTGCGCCCCTCGTTGCCGAACAACATCTGACCACGGCTATCCAGTTGATTAAGTGAATTTTTAAGCGCTCTGGCACCTGCAAGAAACTCAGACTCAAAGCCGTTGACCTTGTCACAGCTCACTTTACCCACATAGGTTTCACAGCCGGACCAGTCAAAGTTGAAGTCATCATCAATAAAGTGTTGTGTCAGGCGCTGCTCACTGCCAAGCAGCGGGAAAGCGGCCGCCATGGCCGTGGCCGAAGACCAATCGGCAGCGGCGCTGGCCCAGAAGTTACCGCCATAGGGCAAACTGACTCCCATGGTTCCGGCAATGGCGTCGGCCACCGCATTGGTCGCTTCATACCAGTTGTGCTGATAATAGAGTGCCTTGCCCGATGCCAGCGCCCGGGAATAGACGCCGGCTACCTGCCCGGCATCGGTATCGGCCGCGCGCCAGCCACTGATTAACAACTGGGCATCGGCGATACAGGCTTCCAAAGTGGCGACCTGATTACAACTCTTGATGGTCCAATTGGGAAACCGCCCTTGCAGCCAACTGCGACTGGCACTCTCCTGGCCACCAAGAAAGCTCAAGGACACGGTCAATGGTTGCTGCAATTCTGCCACTTGTGCTCTGTTCAGCAACCAAGCCAGCAGATTATCATTGGCTGGCTCCATGGCGGTGAGTTCACCGGCATGGAAACGGGCAAACAGATGGGTACCAAAGGCCGCAAAGCGCCCGGTATACTGCTCACCGGCGACGGCCAATACCTGACCCGTGTTGGCACGTAGCAGAGGTGTGGCGATTTCCGGCTCGATGATATTGAACAATTGAGTTCGGTTGCCTGGAGCATAAGCCAGCGCCATATCGGCAAATACCCTTTGCCGCAGAGCTTGCTCATTCGAGCGCCGCTGCATTATCTGCACGGCAATCGCCTCAAGCAGAGTATCCGGGTCCAGCCCGCTTGCATCACCGCTTGCCAGCGCTCGCTCCAGAGGGCTTTGGCCGTCCACGCCAAAAACTGCCAACTTGAGGCTGACGCTGCCACCACGGCCATCACTGACCTGCAATAGCCCCTGATCGCTGCCCTTGGCATTTTTATCTGCTTTGTAGCTCAGCATATCGCCATCGAGACTGAACTGCCCCAGCTTGCCCTGCTCGGCAATGCTGGCCTGCAAGGGATCGCCATCGGGATCTGACACATAACCTTGCCAGTTGACCGTAATGCTCTGCAGCAAGCTGTCATAAGCCAGCTGAATATCGTCACCCTTAGGCGCTTGATTAACGCCAGCAGGCGGCTGCAGATTATCACCGCTTGACCCGGAGCCACTTTCATCATCACCACCGCCGCAAGCGCCAAGCAGTAAACTACCCAGTAATATCGAGTGCAGCAACAGAGGTTTTTTTCTTGCCATCACAGATGTTTCCCATTTGTTATTCCGGGTTAATTCTAAAGTCTGCCATGGAAAGATAAAACCTTTATAATCAACTTTTTAAGCAACTATCAATGCGTAAATTTTATGACTCAAAGGCAGTTTTTTGACACTCATTCAAGCGCTGCAGCACCGGCAAAGGATTAACCAAAATTAATTCAGCATTTCGCCCAAGTTGTGCTGCAATAGGCCCAAGTTAAACCCATTTTGAGGCCCTTGGTTCACCACTATGGAACTTTTGCTCGACCCACACATATGGATCGGACTCTTTACCCTTATCATCCTCGAGATAGTTCTCGGCATAGACAACCTGGTATTTATTGCCATTCTGGTTAAAAAACTCCCTCAACATCAAAGAGACAAAGCCCGGGTCATAGGCCTGTCGCTGGCCTTATTGATGCGCCTTGGCCTATTGGCCGTGGTGTCCTGGCTGGTCACCCTCAACCAACCTTTGTTCAGCCTTGCCAATTTCAGTTTTTCCGGACGGGATCTGATCCTGATATCCGGTGGTCTATTCCTGCTGTTCAAGGCCACCAGTGAACTGCATGAAAGGCTGGAGTCCAAAGAGCCGGAAATAGGCCAGAAAGTCGCCTATGCCAGCTTTGGCATAGTTGTGACCCAGATACTGGTGCTGGATGCGGTATTCTCCATCGACTCCATCATCACCGCGGTCGGCATGGTGGATGAACTCTGGGTGATGATGACAGCCGTAGTGGTAGCCATGACTGTGATGTTGCTGGCTTCCAAACCGCTGACTCGCTTTGTCAATGCCCACCCAACCGTGGTGGTGCTCTGTCTCAGTTTCCTGTTGATGATAGGTTTCAGCCTGGTAGCCGAAGGCTTTGGTTTCCATATTCCAAAAGGCTATCTGTATGCCGCCATAGGTTTCTCCATCATGATCGAGTTCTTCAACCAGTTGGGGCAACGCAGGTTCGAACAACGTGAAGCCCGTAAACCCTTGAGGGACAGGACAGCCAACGCTATTTTCAAGCTGATGGGCGGCAAGAAACAGTTTGAAGAAATTGACGAAGATGAAGAACAGCCAAACGACGAGCGTGCCCTGAGCAAGTGCTTTGCTGAAGACGAGCGCAACATGGTCGGCGAGGTGCTGACTCTGGCGGAGCGCCGCATCAAGAGCATTATGACGCCGCGAGCCGAAATAAGCTGGGTTAACCTCAGCCACAGCCCCGAGCAGATAAAACAACAACTGCATGGCGACAGATTCAGCCAGTATCCCCTGTGTGACGGCGATATAGACAAGGTCGTGGCACTGGTGAGTGCCAAGGAGTTGCTGGCCGCCATAGAGCAACAACGGCCACTGCAGAGTCTGCGCCCCGGCCACAAGCCGGTGATAGTGCCGAAAAGCATCAGCGTGTTCCGTTTGTTGGAAGAGCTAAAGCGCGCCAAGGCCGACATGGCGTTGGTCACAGACGAATTCGGTGCCCTATTGGGACTGGTCACCGGCCACGACATTCTCGAAGCCATAGTCGGCGAACTGCCCCAGGAAGATGAGGCCGAAGAGATCCGCATCGATGGCGATGGTTGGCGCGCTCGCGGCAGCATTAACCTGCATCAGTTAGGGAAGCTCCTGGGCTACGATGAACTCGAAAGCCATAATCACGAGTATGTGACCCTCGCGGGCATGTTACTGGCACGCTTTGGCCGGATCCCGGAAGCAGGCAGTGTGCTGACTATAGAGCCCTGGCGCTTTGAAGTCACTGAGATGAATCAGCACCAGATAGCCGAAGTCAAAATAAGCCGTCTGGATCAGCAAACTGAAAACAGCCCTGCCAACGACGGCCCCTATCAAACGCTAGTAGAAAACTGATCCACAAGCGCCGATAGCCAAACAAAATTTGCGGTTATCGGCGCTGTTTTTACGACAACCCGCCTTTCCGCCATTTGTTGATCACCTAGCTCCTTCGGGCACTCCGGCTCCATCGGACAATTCCCAAACTTAAGTAGTCACCCGCGAATAATTAGACAAACCCAAGCCGCCAACGCGATAATCCCTCCCCAATATCACTTTTATCAGACATTTTCGGTTCAAAGAGCACTAAAAGTATGAAGAAACGCTTCTGCCTGCCATGGATAGCAATAATAATGATACTGGCCAGCCCTGCTCTGTCGGCGACCAACGCAGAGCAATTCTCCCGCTTGCTTAAAGGGGCCGAAAGCCAGCTCTATTCACTGCCGCAACGGTCGCAGGCTCAACTGTACGAGATGGAAAGCGGGCAACTCAAAGACCTGCCCAAGCCCCTGCTGACCCGTTTTTATCTGACCAAGGCGACAGTATCTCTGCTGCTGCATGAGATCCCCGCCGCCGAGCAAGCCGCCAAAGAGGGCCTGAAACTGGCGGTTCCGGGAACCAGCGAACATACCCTGCTGGAACTGAGACTGGTACAGGTGATGTTGCAATCCGGCAAGGTCACGCAGGCCATCAGCGAACTGCAAAAAATAATAGATAGTCAGCAAAATTCGGCCGATAAAGTGGTTCAGGCTGAAGCCCTGCTACTAAAAAGTAAGGCGCTTGAACAGCAAGGCAAGCTGGATGCATCCTATGCCAGCCTGATGCTGTCATTGGACGCCGCCGAACAGAGCCAGAACAAAGAGTTGCTGGAGCGGATCTCCTTTGGCATGGGCCACCTTCTGGTGCGCCTCAACGGCTTTGAGCGCTCGGAAAAACTGCTTAAGAAAGCATTCAAATTCTTCAAGGACAGAAGGATGTCCTACAATCAGATGCTGGTGCAATTGGAATTGGCTCAGTTGGCCGAGCAGCAGGGACAGGTTGAAATAGCCATAGATAGATATCAAGCGGCGCTGGAACTGGCCAGAGTATTGGGATACGGCCTGTATCGCTTTCGCATCAATGTAGAACTGGCGCTAAAGTACCGGGATTCCGGGGATGAGTCTTCCATGGCAAAGCACCTGCAACTGGCCGACAAGTTGCAATATCGCGAGACTTCAACCCTCTATACCAGCCGCTTTCAACTGCTCAAGGCCCAAGAGTTACTCAACAAGCATAAGTACGCCGAAATGGCCGTCTATGTCGACCCTCTGCTTATCAGCTTTGCCAAGGAAAAAGCCTTGTTACGCTCCCAGATAGAATTGTTAAAGGTCAGCGCCGAAGGCTTTGCCGGATTGGGTAATTTCAAGCGCGCTTACGAGGTATTGGATCAGTACCAGCAACGCTTCGCCGTATACAGCTCCAAGGAGTTGGTCAGTAATCTGGATCGCCAGCAGTTACTGTTTAACTTAGAACGTCTCGAATTTGAAAACCAGGATCTCAACTGGAACAACGTACTGCAAAAACTGGAGTTGGAAACCAACCGCACGACCCTGAATCAACTCAATATCATCAGCAGCATCATCCTGTTGCTGCTGTTACTGGCCACTATCATCATTCTCTGGCTCAATCGCTCACGCTTGAAGTGGGGACTGCTGGCCAAGACTGACAGCCTCACCGGCCTCTATAACCGCCGTTATCTGGCAGGTTGGTTGCTGTACCATCAAGCTTCAGAGGAGCAAAGCCAGGAGTCGCAACCTAAGTGGCGCACACTGCTTTTTCGACTGAAATCACTGTTGTTGCCGGCCAAAGTCCAGCGCAGACATGGCCCGCTGGCGTTAATCACGCTCGACATAGATAGTTTCAAAAAGGTTAATGACACTCATGGCCACAATAACGGCGACCGAGTGCTGATCGAACTGGCCAAGGTGATGAAAGCCTTGCTGCGGAAGGATGATCTGCTGGCTCGGGTTGGCGGTGAAGAGTTTATGTTATTGCTGCCCAATACCGGCTTGAATGACGCTGTGTCTGTTGCCGAAACCCTTAGGCAAAGCGTGGCCGAGCACATATTCACCCTGGAAAATGGCGAGCCACTGAGACTCACCGTTAGCCAAGGAGTGGCTTTGGACGTCGACGGCTGCCAAAGCTTCAGTCAACTGACTGATACTGCGGATAAACTTCTTTATCAAGCCAAGCAGCTTGGGCGTAATCGAGTCGAAAGTGAGCTGGCACAGGACTCAGAAGCCAACGCAGTTTGAATTCAGGCGTTTGTCTGCGAGCCGCCGCCATTCCAGCTGCCATCGCGGCGCGCCTGATACTCACTGACCATGGCCTCCACTGCCGCCTCGTCGAAAGGACGTAAGCCACTGAGTACCAAGGTCTTACGTCCGGTTCCTACCTGTTTATCATCACTGATAAGCGCGAAATCCAGCGTCACATCGCCGCGTTTGCCATCGACTTTGAGATTGCTGTTAATCAGCTCCAGTTTAACCTGCTCAAACTCCAGGGTGTCCAGTTCAAAACCCATGCTTTCATAGATAACCAAGGGCCGCGCCGGATTAATGGTGACCTGATGCTCGCGCATCAAAGGCACCAAAACATGGGTAAAGTTGAGACCGGAAAAAGCCACATAACTGCGGACAAATGACTCCAGTTGCCGCTCGCAGTGGCGCGTTTCACCATCGCGATGGACATTCAGGTAGCGTTTGCCGCGCTCATCTTCTATCGCCAGCTCGGCCCCCTGGTCACCAGGAAAATGCAGACATACGCCGTCACCGACCATGCCTTCAAACTTGAACAGCATCCGGCGGCTAAGGCCATAATCGTTCAACACCAGGGCAAACAGAAGATCGCCTGGAACGCAAAAACGCTTGGCATCCTCATCATGGATAGGATTGAAATCCCCTGCTACTCCCTTGGCAAAATCACTGGCCTGCTTGCGGCCTATGGTTATTTGGTTATTTTCTCTTTTAAAATAATCAACTAGAAACATCTTGTTCGAACACTCACAAAGCCAAGGCTAACCGGAATAAAAAGGTTTATCAGTTTAACCGCCTTTTGACAAATAACTCACCCGATCTGTTGGCCTTGACTTCCAGCCAAGGTTAAATGTTTAAAAATCAAGCAATCGCACTTCAGCGACTTTATCCGAAAATGGTTCCAAGCTCTGCTGGATAACTCAAATACAGCCTTACTACTTTGCTTAAAAGATCAAAAGCTTACTTTGTAAAGCCAGTTTTTCAGGCAAAACCTCAACAATAACAACTCGGTTTACAGACGCTGACATTTGTTAATTTTGATCACAACAATAAATGCAAATCGTTTGCATTTATTAAATCAATTGCTAGAATTCGCCCGATTTCAACAACAGTAACATCACAACGGGAACCAAGATGATCAAGAAAACTCTCATTGCCAGTGCGCTACTGACAGCCCTGTGCGGCCCGCAGGCATTCGCCTCGGACGAGACTCAGGAGCTGCGCAAAATCATCGAACAGCAGCAGAAGGTCCTCAAGGATCTGGAGCGCCGTCTGGCAGAAACCGAAAAGCGTCAGCAACAAACTGCCGAGCGTGTCGAGCAAACCGCTGAGCGGGTTGAACAGACCGCCGAGGTGGTAGATGCCACGCCGCAAAAAACCGCCACCACTATCGGCGGTTATGGTGAGCTGCACTACAACAACATAGACAACAAGCTGGGCGAGGATAAGAAAGAGTTCGACTTCCACCGTTTCGTGCTCTTCTTCGGCCATGAGTTTACCGAAGACACCCGTTTCTTCTCCGAGCTGGAAGTGGAGCACTCCATCTCAGGTGATGGTCAAAATGGTGAAGTCGAGCTGGAGCAGGCCTACATAGAGCACGACTTCAACCAAGCCCTGACTGCCAAGGCGGGTCTGTTCCTGATGCCGGTTGGCATCATCAATGAAACCCACGAGCCACCGGCATTTTATGGTGTCGAGCGCAACCCGGTTGAGAAAGACATACTCCCGGCTACCTGGTGGGAAGCGGGTCTGGCAATGAATATCCAGGCGGCTCCCGGACTGGCCTTCGATGCGGCCGTGACCTCGGGTCTGAATGTCCCTACCACAGGTAAAAATGCCTATAAGCCAAGAAGCGGTCGCCAAAAGGTTTCCGAGGCCAAGGCTGACGATCTGGCCTATACCGGCCGGGTGAAATACACAGCCGTTCCCGGCCTGGAGCTGGCCGCGACGGTGCAGTACCAATCGGATCTGACTCAAGGCGAAGCCAGTGTAGACACCGCCTCGGCCCTGATGTGGTCGGCGCATGCTATCTACCACCTAGAAAACTTCAGTATCAGAGCCCTCTATGCCGAGTGGGACATAGATGGATTTGAAGCCGAAGCCCTGGGCCGCGACAAGCAAAATGGCTGGTACATAGAACCGTCCTACCGCTTTAACGAGCAGTTCGGTATCTTCGCCCGCTACAACGAATGGGACAACAACGCCGGTGACAATCAAGACACCAAAGAAACCCAAACCAATGTGGGTATCAACTACTGGTTGCACGAGAATGTGGTGTTCAAGGCCGACTACGAAAAACGTGGCGGTAAGTCAGACTCAGATGGGTTCAATCTGGGTGTAGGTTATCAGTTCTGATGATCTTTGGGTGCCCTCTGGGGCGCCCTCATTGAGGCATTTATGAAGACTCTTATTGCATTACTCTCGCTGTTTTTGCTGCCATTCACTCAAACCCAGGCGGCGCAAAGCGTTTACCAAAGCCCGGCAGACTTTGTCACCCAGGCCTTGGGAAACCAAGGTAAAGGTCAAGCGAAAGCCAAAGTCTTTTGGTTCAGCGCCGAGCAACGCCAGGTCATAGAAGAGATACTGGCCCACGATTTTCGGCCGCTGCGTACCCGCTATTGGCAGCAGGGAGACGACACTGTCTGGATCCTCGAGGAGATAGGTAAAGAAGCGCCAATCACTGTGGGTATTCAGGTGCGCCATGGGCAGATTTATCGCACCAAGGTGCTTATCTACCGCGAGAGCCGCGGCGATGAAGTCAGGCACGACTTCTTTACCGACCAATTTAAATCGGCAACACTCACAAAAGATAAACAGCTGGACAAACATATAGATGGCATTACCGGAGCGACACTTTCCGTCAGGGCCCTGACCAAACTGGCCCGCATCGCCCTCTATCTTGACCGGCAACTCAGCCTGCAACACGATCTGCAACAACACAGCCTGCAACAAAACAGCGAGCCCAGATGACACGTAAACATCCGGACTTTCGAGTCCGTCTCCTGCGCACCCTGCGCCCCTGGCACAGACGTATTGGCATCATCAGCAGTGTGCTTGTGTTGCTGCTGACTCTGACCGGCCTGGCTTTGAATCACGGCCGTGAGCTGAACCTATCCCAAGGCGTGCACTGGCAATGGCTGCAAGACTATTACGGCATTGGCGCCCCGGAAGATGTCAAAGTCTGGCAAGCCCAGCCGCTGGCGGGCAGCAGTCAGGGGCAGGCCTGGATAGCCGGCACGCCGCTAGCCGAGCAAACCGATGAGATACTGGCCATAGCCCCCTTTGAAGACAAGTGGCTGCTGCTGACCCGAAACAGTTTGACAATTTTGAGCCAGGATCTTGCTGTGCTGGAAACCCAAACCGAGCTGACAGGTTTGCCGCCGCAGATAAACGCCATGGCGGTCGAGCCCGGCAGTGTCTGGCTGAAAACACCCCGGGGCCAATATCGCAGCGACAGCGAACTGTTGGATTGGCAAGCGGCCAGCAGCCTGGTTGCCCTCCCCTGGATAAAACCACTCGAAGGGGCAAAGATACAAACGCAGCAGTTGCTCGGAGATATTCGCGCCAGTCGCCTGTCCTGGCACAGGGTTCTTCAGGATCTGCACAGCGGCCGGATCTTCGGCGCTGCCGGTAGTTATCTGATGGATCTGGCGGCGATCGCCTTATTGTTGCTGGCCGTGACTGGCCTGATCATTTATTTAAAACAGAAGCGCTGAGATCAAGCCAGCGATGATGTCTGCCCGGGCTCGTTTGAGCTCCCGGCCAGGCCATCGGGCGCAAGCAACTGCAGACTGGCAAATTCACGGTACAGCGGGCTGGTTTGCATCAACTCACTGTGGCTGCCACTGGCCAATAATCGCCCCCGCTCCAGCACCAGAATACGGTCGGCATTGAGCACTGTCGCCAATCTGTGGGCTATGATGAGAGTGGTTCGTCCCGCCATCAACTCATCCAAAGCCTGTTTGACCTTGACTTCACTGACCGCATCCAGGGCACTGGTGGCTTCATCGAGCAGCAGTAAAGGCCTGCGGGCCAAGATGGCGCGGGCAATGGCAATTCGCTGCTTTTGACCACCGGAAAGACGCACGCCACGCTCACCCAAATAGGTATCATACCCCTGGGCAAACTCACTGATAAATTCATGAGCTCTGGCGCCCTTGCAGGCGGCAACCACCTCTTCCAGGCTGGCCTCCGGGCGGCCATAACGCACATTTTCCAGCACACTGGTGGCGAAGATCACCGACTCCTGGGGCACCAGGGCAAACTGTGCCCTCAGGCTCGCCAATGATACAGAAGCGATATCGACACCATCGAGCAGAATGCGGCCGCAACTCGGCTGATAGAAACGCTGCAGCAGCTGAAACAACGTACTCTTGCCGGCACCGCTGGGCCCAACCAAAGCCACCCGTTCACCGGGTTGAATATGGATATTGAGATCCTCAAGCACAGTTGCGCCCTCATCATAGGCAAAACTCAGCTGCTCTATTCTGAGTTCCCCCTTGAGCGGACTGGGCAGCGCCAGCGGCTTGGCCGGCTCGGCAATATTTGCCTTGGACTCGGCCAGCTCCATCAAGCGTTCGCTGGCACCGGCGGCCCGCTGAATATCACCTATCACTTCGCTTATGGTGGCCACCGCGCCCGCCACCATCATGGCGTAAAACATGAATGCCGACAGCTCACCGGCGCTGACCACACCGGCCATTACGTCTCTGGCCCCCACCCAGGTCACAGCCACTATGGCACCGATAGTCAGCAACATGACAGAGGAGATCAGTGCCGAGCGATAGCGGATGCGACCACTGGCAGCACGCATCACCGCCGCCAGGTAGCCGTCAAAATTATCGCGATCGCGAGCCTCGTGACCATAGGATTGTACCGTGTGGATCTCATGCAAGGTTTCATCCACATAGGCGCCGAGATCGGCGACACTGTCCTGACTGGTGCGCGCAAGCTTGCGTACCCGCCGCCCGAGCAAACCTACAGGCACCAACACCAGCGGCACGGCCAGCAGCACCAAGGCCGTGAGCTTGATGCTGGTAAAAGCCATCATCACCAAGCCACCCATAGTGGTCACTGAAGATCGCAGCGCCATCGACAGGCTAGAACCTATAACTGTCTGCAACAGAGTGCTGTCGGCGGTAAAGCGGGAGATGATTTCCCCGGTGCGCAAACGGGCGAAAAACACCGGGCTTTGTTCCAGTAACCTGTGATACACCAAGCGGCGAATATCGTTGCTGACTTTCTCACCGAGCCAGGTCATCAGATAAAAGCGGCAGAACACGGCCACAGCACTGACCAAGGTGATCCCCAGAATAAGCAATACAATTTCGTTGAGGCGCCCCGAGTTGTCGGCCATAAAGCCCTCATCCACTATCAAGCGAACCCCTTGCCCCAGGGCCAGCCAGGCCAATGACCCCAGCAGCAGAAACAGCAGCGCCAGGGCAACCCGCAAACGATAAGGCTTAAGAAAGCTCAGGATCCAGGGCAGGATCCGAGCCGAAGAGGTTTGAGGAGCAGACAAGAGAAAATCCAGACAATGACTGTTAATCAGGATTGTGGCGCCAAAGCGCCGATGAGTCCAGCTCAGGCAGGTACGGCCTTGGGCGTTCCATGGTGACCATCACGCATCCAGTTGACATCCAACAACTCGGCACCGCTGAGACTGAACGCCTGGCCAAAGCCTTTGACATAGAGACCGCGCTCGGGCACCAGCTTAAACAAGTTGAAATCGGTCAAGGCCGCCAGGTTATCTATCATCTCACCGAAGCGCCCGGACAACACCTGTACCCCTTTGGCAAAGCTCGGGCTGTCTCTTGCTATCAGCTCGGCGGCGGCATCAAAGGTCAGGCGGCGGCGGGCAAACACGCTGCGCGCCTCGGCTTCGTCTTCCACCAGCATCACAGATACCCGCGGTGACTGTTTAAGGTTGATACCGTGACGCGCCAGATCGCTTACCAGAATATAGAAACCATCATCGGCCAGCGCGAACGGCGCATAACTGGCGTTGGGGATCCCGTTGGCATCCTGGGTCGCCAACTGCAAGGTGGTACGCCCCTGTTTGAACTCTTCGATTTCCGGCAGCAGTTTTTCCTGCAGGCGTTGGTTTTCACTGGTCATATTTCCCCCTTTTGGGCAGCCACTTCACCACGGTGACGCCAGTCGGCAAACAGTGCCAACTGTGGCGGCAGCAGCTTGCGTTGTTGATCCCGGCCCAAATAGACCTTAAAAACGATGGCGCCATCAGGGCCGAAGAAATTAATCGAATGACTTTCAGTGCCCCGAAATGGACGACTTATCAAGGCAATGGCACTGAAATTCTCCAATTTCAGATGGCCATGCAGGCCATCTCCCTTGCTGTAGAGGTTAAAATAGCCATGAGCCGTCTTTCCCTTGGGGAAGTCGCCTTTGAATTCAAATATCTGCCCGGCAACTGTGACTATGGTGGTCAACTTACCCCACTCAGGCAGTGCCTGCAGCAGGGCTTCCAGCCACTCCAGCGGCAAGAATTGCTGCTGCTCGGCCGGTAATGCCTGCACCACCTCAAGCTCTGAAATCCCCAGATTAGCGGCGGCATCGGCCGGCAACCACTCGGGGTGTTCCAGCATGGCGGCGGCTATCTGCAGGCGGCCAGCGGCCGCCCTTGTTGTATCGCTTATCTGCATCTGTTGCTCCATCAGAAACGGTAACGGGCCGAGAGCTTGAAGTTGCGCCCTTGATCCATCAGGGTTTGCCAGGCTTGGATGTACTCTTCATCGCCAATGTTTTCAATGGCAAAGTCGACCCGCAACCCTTCGAAGGTCCCCATGGCAGGCTCCCAAGCCAGATACACATCCCATAGGGTGTAGTCCTGGTAGCGGTTAACCGGGTTATCTTTGGGCACCCTGTCTTGACTGGCGTTATAGCTGACCCGGGTTCCCAGCTTCATATCGCCCGCCATGATCCCCTGCGACAAGTCGAGCACCAGCTTGTTGGCCGGAATATTAGCCAGATA
Source organism: Shewanella sp. ECSMB14102 (assembly GCF_000813075.1). Lineage (NCBI taxonomy): Bacteria > Pseudomonadati > Pseudomonadota > Gammaproteobacteria > Alteromonadales > Shewanellaceae > Shewanella > Shewanella sp. ECSMB14102. Next base: position 52,103 of record NZ_JWGX01000019.1, on the reverse strand, counting down.
GCCCCCGTCATGCCTGTCTTTACCTTCAGTCTGACCATAGCTAAGCGATAAGCGGGTCTGATTGATGCGATACTTTCCTGTCAGTTCAAAGCCAGTCAGTCTGGCCTTGTCGACGTTATCCCAGCGGGTGTTCTGCTCAAGTCTGGGAATGCCGTGCAGTGGATTGGTCACCCGCTGCTCGATAAAGTCATCGACATCGTTTCTGAATACACTCAGGCTCAGCGCCAGTTCATCGTTGCCCGCCAGCTCGGCAAAGCGCATATCGGCCTTCAATTCTTTGTTCTTGGCCTTTTCAGCCTTGAGGTTTTCATTGACCTCAAAGGTATTGCACAGGCCGTTGGGCAAAAAGTTAGGGATGGGAGGAATACAGTAATGAGTACCGCTGGAGTACATCTCCTCCACTGATGGTGCGCGGAAGGCTTCATCGTAACGGGCGCTGAGTGTCAGCCAAGGCGCAGTCTTCCACACCAGTGCCAACGAGGGAGACAAGGCATCGTCATCACTGGAATGGCCCAGGTTATTGCTTTCGTTTTCAAAGCTGTCGTAACGCAGCGCCGGATCCAATGACCAGTTTTCCCCCAGGGCGATATTGGCGGCAACGAAAGCGCCCCACACCCGAGACTCACCATCTATGTTGCCGGGACGCTGACCGCTCTGGCCGCTGTCATCACGGAAGGTTTCTATCTGGTCGCGGTAGCCGTCCAGACCATAAGTTAATTTGAGCCCCTGCCATTGACTGCGATTGGCAATACTGAACCCCAGGGTTTCATATTCTGTGGTGTCGAACTGGCCCTTGGTCAGGCGATTCTCATCATAATCCGTCTTGTTCCAATAGAACTTGGCATCCAGATCCAAAAGGGCGTTGCCCCTTGGTGCCAGGCTGTAGTCCAGGGTCAGGTTGGAATCTTTACTGTCACGGCGCACCAGAGGCACACTGTTGCTGACACCTGTGGCCGGATTACTGGGCACGGCTTCAAAGATCTCATTGATCCTGCCGGAAAGTTGCAACCTTTGCGCCTCATCCAACTGCCAACCGAACTTGGCCAAGCCGCTGCGGCTACGGCTGGCGCTGTTTTCCAGGGTATTGTCATTACCGGCCTTGATGTTGTCGCCGTCGCTGTAGCTGCCGTTCAACAACCAGTCGATACTGCCCTTGGCTCCATAAATGGCACCACTGCTCTTGCTGCGCTGGCCATTGGTTTCATAGCCCTGCTTGAGATAGCCACCAAAGCTCTGGCCTTCGTCGAGCATCTCTCTGGCCGACTTGGTGTTTTGCGATACCACACCGCCTATGGCGCCACTGCCCCAAAGGCTGGAAGCCGGGCCACGTACAACCTCAACAGAACTGAGCAGCTCAGGGTCCATAAAGAAGGTGCCTCTGTGGCCGGCACTGACGTTTTGCCTGGCACCATCTATGGTCTGCAATACCCTCTGGCCACTGAGACCACGAATTTCTACCTGCTGGGCAGATGCCCTGGGGCCATTGGCGATATTGATGTTGGCTTCCGTCTTGAGCACTTCGGCCACCGAGTTGCCCTGCTTCTCGGCCAACTGCTCTTCACCGACAACCGCAGCACTGCGGCTGGATTCAGAGACTTTCTCCTGAATGCGGGTAGCACTTACCAGCACTTCATCAAATTCAGCTGTTTTCACCTGCTCGGCAACAGCGGCCAGACTCAGGAGGGGGGTTCCCAATGCCAGAGTAATAGCCATAACCAGCGGTTTTCTATTCATCATCTTAATCCTCAAACAGATTATCAGGCTGTATCTCCAGCCTTTCTCATGGGAGTGGCATTACTGAAAATAAATTGAGCCCAAGGGCAAACAGCAAGCCCGGGACAACACCACTTAAGGCGGCACTCTAGCTTAACTTTAGAAGATGATCAAATAGTAATTATTATCATTTGCAATATTATTTACTCTAATATATTTTAATCTGAAGAAAGGGAAAGTTACTCGGGAAGCCAAGCCATTTTTCGGTACTAAATGCGGTGCCAGCCAAACGGTAAAAACTGGCCAGACGGTAAAGGCAGGAACCATGGAATGGTGGCGGCTCAGGGACAGAGCCGACCCAAGACTGAACAGCATTGAGCCTTACGGGTCCTTGCTTAGTTGAATTTGAACATTCACCCGCCGCAACAAGCGGTTGTAAACAGGAGTAACGGCGTGACCCCCAAGCGTTATTGTGGTTTTGCGCTCATGGCATTGTCACTTCAGAGTGCCGTATTGGCCTCTCAGACAGCCACCCCAGATCCTTTGGTAATGCCCACCAAGGGCGGTTTGCAACTGAGTTTCAGCGCAGCCCCTGCTGCAGCGTCCCAAACTGCCTCAGAACAGACTCAAAACCAGGCTGCTAACGCCGAAAGCCACCCTGCGGCAAACGCCCCATCCGCTAAGCATAAAGAAGCTGAACATAAAGCCCCTCAACATCAAGAACTGCTGAAACAGAATGTGGCGAAACCTGAGCCGCCAAAGTCAAAGCTGCTCAAAACCAGGCCGCTCAAAGCGAGTCAGAAACAAACTTCAAAGATGAGCAAGCCACAACCGACTCAGAAAAAGCCGCGTGAGATAGCAGAGAAATCTGAACCGAAACACGCCCCATCGACTCCGCGAGAAGAGCCTGTGTCCCATGAGGAAAAGCCGGGTATTCCTTCGTCACAGGTTCAAACTGCCGCCACCTCAGGGCTGAATCACACAGTAGAGCTGGCTGAGCCTGTATTTGCCAGCCCGCCGACGCCGCCGAGCTACCCCAAACTCGCCCGCAAGCGGGGCTTTGAAGGTACGGCTCTGGTAGACATCTTCTTTGATCACCAGGGCAGAACCCAAAACGCCTTGCTCGTCAGCAGCTCAGGCTATGCCATTTTGGATGAAGCGGCATTGGCCGCCGTACGCCACTGGCAGTTCAGCATTCCTTCCCAAGCTTCAGCGGCCCGTTTCAAAGTCAGGGTGCCGGTTCGCTTCGCCCTTAATTAACAGTTGGAGACACGATGGAATTAAATTTGTACCAAAGCCTGCACCAGCAACTAGGCGCTCTTACCTGGCCTTTGCTCATCTGCGCCTTTCTGACCCTGATGATATTACTGGAGCGCTTTGCCATCTTGTTGCCCAGCCTGTTCAGGCGCCAATCCTGGCTCGGCGAATTACGCAACGGCACACTGGATGAAAGCAGTGACAGCCTGCTTGAACGCCTGAAAGATAACCGGGGACTGATTTCCTGCGGTGCCCGCCATTTGCTGAGGCAGGCCGCACAACCCAAGGCGCTGCGGGAAGAGTTGTTGTCACTTTGGCTGGCAAGGGAGAAGCGCAAACTCCACGCTGGACTCAAGTTGCTGCAATACATAGGTACCATCAGCCCGCTTCTGGGTTTACTCGGCACTGTGCTGGGGCTAGTGGAGATGTTCAACGATATTGGCGCCAATCAGAGTGACAGTATCACTCCGGCCTTGTTGGCCTCGGGCTTGGGATTAGCCATGTACACCACAGCCGCCGGCTTGTTGATCGCTGTACCCGCGTTATTGGGAGCGCAGCTGTTCGGACTCTGGGCCGAGCGTTCAGTGGCCTCCTGCGCCCATGTACTGAATCATCTCAACCTTTGGTTGGAAGGGGTTCCGCTGCAGGGCGAAGACAATGATTACGCCGCCTTCAACCTGACCAAGCTCACCGGTGTCAACGGCAAGCGGCGCCATCCGGAGCCGCTGTCATGATTGAAATTAAGGAAGAGCATGGCCTGGATAGCGGCCTGGATCTAACCCCCTTGATAGACATCATCTTCATAGTATTGGTGTTTTTACTGCTCACAGCCAACCCCAGGTTATTGAGCCTGCCGATTGAAGTGCCGGATAACAGCGCCAGCACTTTGAGCCCACAAGCGCAGACTCAATTGACGGTCAGCGTGTTACCCCAGGCGCCGTTCTGGGCACTCAATGAACAAAAATTTGCCCGGTTCGACGCGTTCGAGCAGGCCCTGACTCAAGCGCTGGCCGACGATCCCGAGCTGACCTTAATCGTGGCCGCCGACAAGGAGGCAAGAGTCCAGCCGCTGATGCAGCTGCTGAGTCTGCTGCAACGGCTGCAGATCAGCCAGACCCGGGTTCTGATGGAACCCTAAACACCTGATGAAACCTCAGACACAAGTCTGTGGCGATGAGTCCCTGAATTATTTTGGAGCTAGAATGAAAAATTCTCTTATCTTTCTCTGTGGCCTGCTCGCCATGCCGCTTTTTGCCGCTGAAGAGCCCCCCAAGCGAGTGATCAGTGCCGGTGCCGGTGTCACTGAATTGGTGCTGGCATTGGATGCCGCCCCACAACTGGTGGCTGTCGACGCCAGTAGCGCCCTGCCAAAGACGCTGAAACTGCCAAGACTCGGCTACCACAGAATGCTGTCAGCCGAGGGCATATTGGCGCAAAAACCGGATCTCCTGATTGGCACCTCTGTGATGGGACCTACCAGCAGTATAGATCTGGTAAAACAGGCCGGTGTACCGGTTATTACCCTGGAGGCGGCCGATACCGCCGAGCAACTGCAGCAAAATATCCTCACTCTGGGAAAGGCCCTGAATAAGGAGAAAGCCGCCACCGAACTGGCCAATACCCTGGGTGGCAGGTTACAGCAGCTGGCGCAATCTGCGGCCAAATTCAAACATCCTCCCAAAGTCATGTTTATGTTGCTGCAGTCAGAGCGTCCCGCCAGAGTCGGCGGCGCCGATACGGCCGCCGATATCATTATCCAGCTGGCCGGTGCCACCAACGCCGCCGACTTCAGCGGCTACCGCAGCCTGTCTCAGGAAGGCATTCTGGCGCTCAAGCCAGAGCTGATTTTACTCTCAAGCGCCAGCGAGCAACCCGAGCCTCAAGCCGATAAGCTACTAAAGAGCATGCCACTACTGGCCCATACTCCGGCCGGAAAAGCCGGTTTGATCCGGGATCTCCAACCTCAGGCCTTACTCGGAGGATTGGGTATCTCCGCCATTGAAGCGGCCGAGTCCCTGAATCAGGAACTGCTGGAGCAATAATCATGGCTGCCGTGCTGCCCACCCACCGTCACCCCTGGCTCTGGCCTGGACTCGCCAGCCTGCTGCTGTTTTCCGCGTTGCTCTCGATAACAACAGGGCCAGTGACCATAGGCTTGAGCGATATAATCGACGCCCTGTTTGGCTCAGTCGCCGCCGGGCAGGAAGCCAATACCCTGATAGTGCAAAATGTCCGTCTGCCGAGAACCTTGCTGGCACTGATTGTCGGCGCCCTGTTGGCACAGTGCGGCGCCGTAATGCAAGGCCTGTTTCGTAACCCTCTGGCTGACCCAGGCATCATAGGTGTGTCCTCGGGCGCGGCGCTGGGAGCCGCCATCTGTATAGTGCTGCTGCCGCATCTTGGCAGCTATGCCGTCCCCCTTGGTGCTTTTCTCTGCGGTCTGGCAACCAGTTTACTGGTTTACCGGCTCGCCACTTCAGGTGGCAGCACCTCAGTGGTGTTACTCTTGCTGGCCGGGGTGGCTATTACCGCCCTGGCCGGTGCCGGAATTGGCATGCTGACTTTCCTTGCCAACGACATGGCACTGCGGGATCTTAGCCTGTGGCAGTTGGGGGCCATCGCCGGTGCCAGTTGGCAATCCGTTTTTATCTGTCTGCCGGTACTGGCCTTGGTGAGTTGGCAGTTCAACAAACAGGCATTGGCGCTCAACGCCCTATTGCTGGGCGAATCCGAGGCGCGTCATCTGGGCATAGAGGTAGACAGGCTCAAGCTGAAGTTGATCTTGCTCTGTTCTTTGGGTGTTGGTGTTGCCGTGGCGGCCACCGGCATCATAGGTTTTATCGGACTGGTGGTACCGCATCTGGTGCGACTGCTCAAGGGGCCGGATCATCGCCAACTGCTGCCGCTGAGTGCCATTCTCGGCGCCGTGCTACTGGCATTGGCCGACTCAGGGGCCCGTACCTTGATGTCACCGGCGGAGATCCCTGTCGGCCTGATGACGGCTCTGCTCGGCGCTCCCTTCTTCCTCTATTTGCTGCTGAGTCAGCGACGTAAGCTTTATTGAGGTACTCCATGCCTTCACTTGAATCCGTGACCACGACAACTGCCGCACAGACAGCCATGCCATTTGAGTCCACCGCAGTTACTGAGCAAGTACTGGAGCTCAAACATCTCCATGCCAGAGTCGACAACAAGCCCTTGCTGACCGATGTCAGTTGCCGACTGCAAAGCGGCCAATTTTACGCTCTGCTGGGGCCCAATGGCGCCGGCAAGTCCAGTCTGCTAAGGCTGTTGACCCAGGAGCTCAAGGCCGATGCCGGGCGGATAAGCCTTCACGGCTCGCCTCTTGGGCAGTGGCCGAAGCAAGCCTTGGCCAGGCATCTGGCCATGTTGCCGCAACACTCGAGTCTCAGCTTTCCCTTCAGCGTTCGTGAAGTGGTAGCCATGGGCCTGTATCCTCTCAGTCTCAGTGCCAGAGATGCCGCCCAACTGGTTGAGCAGCAACTTTGGCGTCTGGACCTGGCTCATCTGAGTGAGCGCAACTATCCGGCACTGTCCGGCGGTGAACGCCAGCGGGTTCAGTTGGCCAGGGTTTTGACTCAATTGGCCCAGGCCGAGCACTCGCCTGTACTCTTGCTGGATGAACCCACCTCGGCACTGGATTTGGCCCAGCAACACAGAGTACTGCGGCTCGCCAGAGAGCTGGCACATGAGCAGGGCTACACTGTATTGGCCGTGCTGCACGACCTCAACCAGGCCAGTCACTATGCTGATCAATTGCTGGTTATGGACAAAGGAAAACTCCTGGTACAGGGGCCGCCCCAACAGGCTTTGACACCTGAACTGATTTCCAGGGTCTGGCACTATGAACCTGGCACCTTCGCCGACGCGCAGGGACAGAGACTCTATTTTTGAAGCTATCAAAGCCCATGCAGTATGAACCCTGCCATAAGATGACCCAGAACAAATTCAGCACCAACAAACACCTTTGATGTGAAGCCGTCTGTGGTCAGAACGTCAAGCAGGCAAGTATAATCCTTGGGTCAGTCATCAACCCCATCAGAGATGAACAAGAAGCCAGCGATTTCCAACGAAACCCAAACCGAAGCCATGCGTATGGCCAAAGCCACTCAAAAGGCGGGGCAGACCAAGGAGCAAACCCGCCTCATTGCCCAGGGCATAGAGAAAGGCATTGCCGAATACAAGAAGCAACAAAAGGCCAAGGCCAGAGAAAGAGACAAGGCGCGCAAGCAAGAGCTTAGACAGAAAAAGAAACTCCAGCACGACGAAGATGACTGTGTAGAGGCAAGCGAAATGCCTTCAAGCCACATCCCCAAATGGCAACTCTTGTTACCTTGGATACTGCTGATTTTAAGCTGGATTTGGTTTATTTTTATATAAACTTATCAAATACTTAATGCTGAGCTGGAGAACTGATAAGGTTATAAAGATAGCTTCCTCACAGTGAGTTCAGCCACACACGAACAAGTTGCGGCATGATTTAAGATACGATAATCCGCGAACTTCCTGACGGTTAATGGCAACAGAGAAGCTCAGATGTCGCTAAACAACAAGGTGCGTATCTGCTCCAGGTGAGTACCGACCCAGGCGCTGTTAATCGGCCCCCAGGTGCGGATATGGTAGTGCCCTGAGTTATTCCGGCGGCCATCCTGGATAAAGTCCACCTGAATACCTATATCGCCGAAGGCGGCAATGGCATCTTGCAAGGTGCGGCGCGGCATGCCGGTTTCCTTCTGCAAGGACAACAGATTATGTTGGCTATCGTCTATCAGGTGGGCCAGATAGAGCTTACGTAAAAAGGCGGTTTGCTGTTTGGATACCTTATCGGCTTGGAACATACTCATCGTCCTGATGGTTTACAGCCAGTAGCGGCGCGTTTGAGAAAACGAGCACCACACAGGCAACAAAGTCTTGCAACCAAACTACTTGATATCCAGTTGTTAACACAAGTGCAATCGCTCAGGATCTGGAACTGCATCAAGTCTCTGCCATCCGAGCTGGCTGCTTGAAGCGACAAACTCTCTATTGCTATAGTCGAGTCAATGCCCCAAGGACTCAAAGCACATGGATATCCGCTCGCCCCACTCGCCCCTGCCACAGCAACAGTGGTTAGGCTTTGACAGCCAACCCTTAACCCCTTTGTCTCCCCGCTACCGCCAACAATTGCTGTGGCAAAACCTGCTGCTGATGGCACTGATCATACTGCTGCTAGTGCCTGCTTTACTGCTCAGCGCCAAACTGAGTGGTCTTGAAGTCATCATCTCGGTCACGCTGGCACTGCTGCTTTTGGGATTCAAGATCTGGCTCAATCAAAAACAAGCCGGAGCCATGGGTTATGGCGTTTGTGAATACGGCATTTTGCTACGTGAAGGGCTTTGGTGGCAGAGCCATACCGCCATGCCGGCCAGCAGGCTGCAACATGTGAGCCTGTCTCAGGGACCATTGCAGCGCCATTTCGGACTGACAAGTTTGCGCTGCTACAGTGCCGGCAGTTCGGCGGCCGAGGTCAGCCTGCCCGGGTTGGAGAATGAAGTAGCCGAAGCGCTGCGCCAACATCTGCTGTCTCTTGGCGAGTAAAAATGTCAGTGGCACCTCAATGGAGACGCCGAATTGAACCAGGTGCAGCAAGCCGACTGGCACTCGCTCTCGCCTTGGGCAATCATCAGTTTCAGCCTCTCCAGCCTGAAGCACTTCCTCAGCAACGGCTATGCCCTGGTGCCTATCCTCTATACCGGCTGGCAGCAGGGATTTGACTCCGTTTGGCTGCCACTGGCGCTGGTATTGACCCTGGTAATCATTTTTGCCCATGGGCTGTTGAGCTGGCGTAAATTCCGTTATCGCTTGACTCGAGGGCAACTCGAGGTCCACAGCGGCGCCCTGTTCAGGCGCAAAGTCGAACTGCCGGTAGATAGAATTCAGAATGTGCGTCTGGAACAGCCTTTTTACTTTAAGCCGTTGCGACTGGGTAACTTGATAGTGGAAACTGCGGGTTCAACCAAGGATGAAGCCTGCTTAAGCGCAGTCACCCAAGTTCAGGCCGAGTCACTGAGGCGGCAATTGATGAAACAGGCCGACACAGACCAAAGCGCCGCCACCTCTGCACCGCCAAACTCCCGCTTACTGGTGAAGAAGTCCCTGGCCGAGCTGGCGCTCTTTGGTCTGTATCAGAATAATTTTGTTTGGTTTGCCGTCATCGCAGGTCCGGTGCTCAGCCAGCTCGAAGGCAGTCAACTGATGGAGCTCGGGCTGACACAAGTCTTCGACTGGCATCAGCAGCAGGTAAGCGGCAACCTGCTGCTGGAGCTGGGGTTCCTTGTCGGCCTTCTGCTCCTTGGCTATCTGCTGTTTTCCTTGATCTCAATAGTCGCGGCGCTGCTGAAATATGCCCCCTATCGCCTGACCCAGGAGCAGGAAACATTACAGCGTAGCGGCGGCCTGCTGTCCCACCAGCAAGACATACTCAAGCAGCACAGGATTCAACTCATCAGTTTGCAGCAGCCATTGCTGGCCCGCTGGCTGAAACGCTGGACTTTGAGCTTCAAGCAGGTAAAAGGCAATGAAGTGGAAGGGGGCAACAGCAATCACATGTTGGTGCCATCTCTCGGTAGCGGCGAAGTGCATCGCCTGCTGAAAAGGCTCAACCAAAGAAGCAGCAAGGCCGACCGTATTCCCAATCGTTGGCACCCCATTCACCCGAGCTGGTTTTACTATAGGGCGCTGTGGTGCTTAACTCCCGCATCGTTGACATGGGCGTTTTGGGGTCTGACGACAGAAGTTTGGCTACTATTACTGGCAGGAGTAATGGCTGTCCCGGCGCTTTACCTACGCTATCGTCAATGGGGGTTTTGGCGGATTGAAAACGATCTCTGGATCCACAAAGGGATCCTAAGCCACAGTTGGCTATTGGTGTCGCTGAACAAGGTGCAACATCTGCAGCTGATCCAAAGCCGGGGACAAAAACGCCGAGGCCTCGCCAGCCTCAAACTGGGGCTGGCCAGCGGTGAACTGACGCTACCTGCGATCCCGCTGGCCAAGGCGCAGGATATCGCGGCGCAAACCCTTGGGCTTATCGCCCATGATCACAGCAACTGGATTTAATCTCAGGTCAATAGAAGGAATTGTCATGTCAGCTCAAATCGTCTCCGAGTACAAGCCACAACAGATAATCCATTTTTGGTTTGAAGAGATAAACCCCAAGGCCTGGTGGGTCAAGGATCCTGAGTTTGACCAAACAATTGAGCGTCGTTTCGGCGCCTTGCTCAATGCGGCCCGTCAGGGCGAGTTGTGGCATTGGCGGCAAACGCCACAAGGGCGCCTGGCGGAAATTTTGCTGCTGGATCAGTTCTCGCGCAACATTCACCGCGACACTCCCGATGCCTTCAGTGCCGATCCCATGGCATTGGCTCTGGCGCAGGAGGCTATCAGCATAGGCGCCGACAAACAGCTGCAAGCCCCTATGCTGGCATTCCTCTATATGCCCTTTATGCACAGCGAGTCGGCGCTTATCCATCAAAAAGCCCTGGAACTATTCACCTCCGAACAGACCAAGGACAACTATGACTTTGAATTGAGACACAAGGCGATTATCGACAGGTTTGGCCGCTATCCCCATCGCAATGCCATATTGGGACGAGAGTCGACCGCCGAGGAGCTGACCTTTCTAGAGCAGCCCGGCTCCTCGTTCTAGTGCTCATTCAAGCGGCATCGACTTGCTACTTCACCACCAGCACGGGACAGCTTGCCTTGTTGGCCACGGCCTCGGCCACATTGGTGCTGAGGAAATGGGCCAGACCACTGCGACCATGGCTGGCAATCACTATCATACCGACATCGGCAGACTCGGCTTCCGCCAGGATCTCATCAACTGCGTCACCACGGCGAATCACAGTTTCAATCTTCAGCGGGCTTTTCAGCTTGGCCAGCAACTCATGCATCTTCTCGGCGGCGGCCTTCTCCATGGTTTGTGCCAGTTCTTCCGGAGTGATGATCAACAGCTGATAGTTTTCATCACCGAAAGGTTGATCCACCACGTGCAAAATTCGCAGTCCTACATGGTAAAGATTAGCCATTTCAATAGCATATCTCAATGCGTTGGCGGCTGTATCACTGAAATCAGTAGGCCAGAGGATATCTTTGTTACGCATAGCGACCTCCTTGACACGACGGGTATCGACTAATGAGATACCTGCCGAATAATATCAACAAGTTATATTGCAAAACTTTTAAGCACCCTATGAATACTTTACTCCATTTAGCCACAACCGTAAGCCTATTGGTGATTATTTTTACCCCGGTTTACGCCGAGGATGCCGCCAGTCTGGTAGAAGAAGCCAAGGCGCTGCAACAAGCCGGACAGAGCCAGCAGGCCAAGCCGCTCTTTGAACGAGCCGCGGCCCTTGGCAGCAGCGAAGCCCACTTCATGCTGAGCTACAGTTATTCCTTACCTTTGGCCGAAGACATAGCGCATTTAAGCCAGGCGGCAAGGGCCGGTCACCCCAAGGCCTTCTATTACCTGACAGAGCGCCTGCTGACCCGCGGCGGCTCAACAAACAGTGCCGATCCTGTCAGGCTGGCCGAGGTGTTAAAACAGTATCGAATTCACCACCCGGACTTTAGCTTCGACTATCAAACCACGCTGGATGCCTGCATCTATGCCGACAAGCCCGATTTCAACCGGCTTAAGGCTCTGAGCGCGCCCTTAGAGGAAGGCTATAGCTACCGTTTGTGGCAACAGGCCGAGAATCTCTCCAAACTGCAAGATGGCAACAATTATGACCGCCAGGTACTGCAGCTCATCTGCTATGGCGCCGAGGTACCGGCCGAGCTGGATATCGCCGTCAAAGACAGGCTCAAACTCGACCCCGGTGCCAAACAGACCACTGAATTTGATCTCTGTAGCGCGATTACCAGCGGCATGGGAATGGGCTTTTGTGCCTCACGGGAAGAGCAGCGGCTGGAGCAGCAACGCCTCGCCAAACAAGAAGAGATCAACCAAAATATCAAACAACGCCTGGGATTAGCGCCGCTTAAATTACTTGAGTCGGCCAACAGCGCATTCGAGCTGTGGTTGCAAGCGAAAACCTCAAGGGAGGAAGCTCATGGCGGCAGCGGTCGCAGCGCCTTTATTATCGGCTCCCAGAGCGAGCAGCGGCAAAACTATCTGGCACGTTTGGAAATGCTCAGTAACGAAGAGCAAGTGGTGAGCACTTTCCCTGACTTTGCCAGCGCCGACAAAGAGCTCAACCAAGTGTACCGTGCCTTGATGAAGAAACTGCGCCCGGCGGATGATCCCGAGCTTTATATGTTTGAAGTGACCAAAGAAGACCTTCGCGCGGTGCAGCGGTTATGGCTTAAATACCGCGACAGCAATGCGCGCCTATTTGCCGCACTTGAAGGCTCTACCACTGAGCAGGAGTGGCAGGCGCTCTTGACTCAAGAGCGCAGCGAGCAGCTCAAAGCCCTGTTGGAATGACAATAAAAAATGCCCGCGCCTCCTCACAGGTCGCGGGCATTTCATGGCAAGACGGTTTAGTCTTTCAGCCAGTCGATGGCATCGAGACGGTCGACAAAGAACTTCACATCTAAGGGAGTGAACCAGTCGGCCATCTTGGTCATCCATTCCTGCAAACTGGTATTGCCTATGATGGCAATCTTCTCGAAATGGCGCCCATGCTTGATCCCCAGCTTGAGATCGTCCCACATGGCTCTGGCTTCCCAGCCATCCATTTCGGTAACATCCAGCAGGGCGTAAATATCCGGATCCTTCACACCGGATATCGCCGATTCCAGCATAGGCACCATATATTCATAGTCTTCGTGGGTCAGTTTTCCCACGGCTTTCATGGTGACAAAGAAATCGTCATCACCATAACGCTCAATTCCGATTGAAATACCATGCATGTTCAAGCTCATCATCAATTCCTTATGTCAACGATTTCAAAAACAAAGCCCCATCTATTCGATTTCAGTCTAGTTGGCGACCGTAACGCATTCTGTGATCCATATCAAATATAGCCCGGTTATTGCCAATAGGCGCAGACTGAACTAACATCAGACCGACTAATCAGTCGGTTATTTTAAAAGCAGCTTAATGGTTGCCGAAGGAGGCAAAATGTCGCTTGTTAACCCAGAGCCGCTCACAGTGGAAAATCAGCAATTACTGCAAAAATTCACCGTGCAGCGCCAGGCTTTCAATGCCGCCCCCATGCCAAGCCTTGGCGAGCGCAAGGCCAAGCTCAAGGCGTTAAAACAAGCCTTGTTGAAACACCAGCAAGCCCTCACGGATGCACTCAGTCGCGACTATGGCCACAGATCGACCGACGATAGCCTGATCTCCGACATACTGCCGGTCGTTACCCAGATCAACTACAGCCTCAGGCATCTCAAAGGCTGGATGAAACCCAGTCGCCGCCATGCCGGATTATTGCTGGCCCCGGCCAGCGTCAGGGTGGAGTATCAACCCAAAGGCGTGGTGGGTATTATAGTGCCGTGGAACTTTCCTATCATGTTGTCCTTGAGTCCGCTGGCAACAGTGATTGCCGCCGGTAACCGCGCCATGTTGAAGTTGTCTGAATTTACTCCCCACACCAATGCCGCCCTGCGCTCCCTGCTGGCCGAAGTATTCGATGGCTCCGAGGTCTGTGTGATTGAAGGGGAAGCCGAGATTGCCGCCAGTTTCTCCGCCCTGCCCTTCGATCATCTGCTGTTTACCGGCTCGACTCAGGTAGGACGCCATGTAATGCGCGCGGCGGCCGATAATCTCACCCCTGTCACCCTGGAGCTGGGAGGCAAGTCCCCTGTGTTAATCGCCCGGGACATGCCCATGGAGACGGCGGTAGAGCGCCTCATCTACGGCAAGTGTCTCAACGCCGGGCAAATTTGTGTCGCCCCCGACTATATTCTCTGCCCCAGTGGCAAAGAGGCTGAGTTTATTAGCGCCTATCGGCGCCGCTTCCAGCAGTTTTATCCCGACTTTGACAACACCCCGGACTATGGCCAGATACTCAACGAACGTCAGGCCGCCAGGCTGGTCGCCCTCCTGGAAGATGCCACCGCCAAAGGGGCACAGGTATTTGCCGCCGACCGCGAGCAACCACTCAGCAAACTGCCCAGCGCCAAACAGCGCAAATGGCCCACCTTGTTGCTGACCAAGGTCAGCGATGATATGAAACTGATGCAGGAAGAGATCTTCGGCCCTTTACTGCCCTTGGTCAGTTATCAAGAGCTGGGGCAGGCGCTCGACTATATCAAGGCGCGCCCCAGACCTTTGGCCCTGTATCTGATGAGTTTCGATAAAGAAGTGCAGCAAAAGGTATTGTCCCAAACCCACTCAGGCGGCGTCTGTATCAATGAAACCGTGTTTCATGTAGCCGCCGATGATGCCCCCTTCGGAGGCATAGGTCCGTCCGGCATGGGACACTACCACGGCCAGGAAGGGTTTCGCACCTTCAGTCACGCCCGCACTGTGCTGTCCCGGGGGCGATTCAATACCGGCAAACTGGTGCATCCTCCCTACGGCAAGGGGATCCAGAAGCTGCTGCTTAAAGTGTTTCTCAGATGAAGCGCAGCAGCGAAGCTGCCCGGGCAATAAGCAGCAAACAGGACAAGAAGCAACAGATCCTGGGCAGCGCATTGCAACTGTTTGTCGAGCAAGGTTTCTATGCCACCTCGACCGCCAGCATAGCCCGCCACGCCGGCGTGGCCACCGGCACCCTGTTCCATCACTTTAGCAGTAAAGAAACCCTGATGGATCAGCTGTTTCTGGCTATCAAGACAGAGTTTGCCAACGCCATTTCAGCAAGTTTGCCAAAGACGCCGGCAAGCATCACTGAATTGCCGCAGCGGGCAGGAATGCTATGGCAGGCCGGGCTCGATTGGGCGCTGGCGCAGCCTCTGAAGCTGAGTTTCTTTGTGCAATACGCCATGTCGCCCAGTGTCAGTGAAGCGGTCCGGCAGCAGGCGATGCATGGCATTCTCGGCTTTATCGCTGACCTGTTGGAGCAAGGCATCAACCAAGGGGTTCTGGCAGATTTACCCAGAGAACTGTTGCTGGAAGCTTGCCACAGCCAGTTCCTGGCTGCGGCGCGCTTCTTCTGCAATCAACCTCAGAAGGCCACCCGAGAGGCCAGAGACGCCAGCTTTCGCCTGTTCTGGCGCGGTGTTGCAGCCTAGCCCTTCGGAGTCAAACCCCAATGGCAGCCGCAAGCCTGGCTCTTGAAATCGGCCTCCTGAAATGAGCCAGCTGAAATGAACGCCCTGGAGTTAGTCAAACAAAGGGCCCGCAATTGCGGGCCCTTCTTTTTAAAAATCAACAAACTGAGATTTACCTATCGCTCAAGCTGTTTATCCCTGACTCAGACTGTTGTCGTCGCCCGAGGCCTCGGCGCTCCAGTAACCCATGCGGCTCCCCTTATCGATAAGCTCGGAGACCGCCAGTTCTATCGCCTGCAACACACAAAACTGTACCGGCTCATTGGTGGTAAAGCCCACTTCTGCCTCGGCCAGGCGGTTCAAACTGGTGTAACGGAACAGGCCGGCACGCATCTCCTGAGAGAACACCCGTTTGGTGGTATTGACCGACATCAGCACCTTACCTGTGTGCACATCCACCGCCCTCAGATATATGGTCACCTGATCTTCCCGGTACAGCTCGGAGGCGCCTATGCCGTAGTATTCCACGCCACTGCCGCCGGTTTCCACGTTGGTTTCATAGCTGATGATCCCACCTTCCAGAAGCAGCCTGGCATTGGTCAGGGTCGGCACTTCATTATTGCGCCCCTGCTGCTTACCTGAGATCTTGCGCTCGGTCAGCAGGTTCTGCAGCCCTTCCCGCTCCACAGGGGTAAACCACCTGGAGTCCAGCAGAGTCTGCACCAACATGGAAGTGGCACCCTGGGTCACTGCGGTCGAGAAGGAACTGACATTGGCCTGGGGCTTATATTGCCCGGTCTGATCCCGGAAAGAGTAAACCGCAACCGGGATAGGGAAACGCGGGCCGGGACGCGACTGCAGCGCCTTCATGGTTTCACTCAAGGGATTTACCTGGGCCTCATTGATATTCAAATCAGGCTTGGGAACCAGGCTACAGCCCCCCAGCAGTAACAGTGAAACCAATGCCAGCCACCTCATGGATTACCTCCATAAATAGGCATCTCTATCACTGTGACTTCGCCGGAAAGCAGGTTGGTAATGGTCAACATCACACCGCTGCCGGTAGAAGCCACTTCGACGCGGTAGTCACCCGTATCATAAACGCCATCTGTGATATCACCGTCGGCCACACCACGGGTGATAGAGTTAATAATGTTACGCTCCAGTGACTCCTTGAAGCGGGTAACAAAGTCCTTTTCATTGCCGGCGGCCTGATTGTCATTTTGGGCCTGGGCCTTGCTCAGCAGAAACGAACCGTTGAGAGGGTTACCGCCAAAACTGGGGTTGATTGGGGTATAGACCAGTTCGGTGGCCTGCCCCGAAAAAGCCAGCAAGGCGCCGGCCGCGATTAACATCCTGAGTGTCATTGTGCTTGCTTCCTAAATTCCATCCCAATGGGATCCCAATTCCCCTGTCATGGATTGGGCTCTGACCGAGGCGATATAATCTATGGTCAAGAGAATCGCCTGTTCGGCCCGCTCCTTGATGGGACTGGCTCTGCGGCCAAAATGGGTTTGGTAAATACGGGTACCGTTAACCTCCAGTGTCAGCAAGGTGCCGGCCTGAGGGAAAACCGTTTCGTAAAGGGTGACATTGAATCCCTGGGTAAAGGGCAGATCCCGCCAATACCCCGAGTAGTAAAAACCAAAATCCTTGCCAAAGCGGGTCAGGGTTCTGTCTATGACCAGGCCACTGATCTCTATGTCATCCGCCTCGGCTGCGGCCAACGCCGGAGCAGGCGCAAGTGTCAGCATCAGTAAGCACAAGATACAGCGCATGAATAACAAGACAGAGTGCGGCATTGTCCCCGAAAATTCCCTTTGTTGCCTGAAAAGGCCATTCCTTTAACAAGAGCATTACATTAACAGCAGCGCCGGAACCGAGTCACCCGCCAGCGACATATTTACCTGAAAAATAGCTATTTCGGCTGAGTCGAGATCCGTTAAAAATCACCCGAAAGTATGACTCACTGTTGCGGTAACCACAGCTGAACCAGCAAGCCACCATCCTGACGGTTTTGCAGGCTGAGGCGACCGTCGTGAGCCTCGGCTATCTCCCGGCACAGCGCCAGTCCCAGGCCACTGCCCTGGGGCTTGGTGGAGTAGAAGGGTAACAGCGCCTGCGACAACACCTCCGCTGACATGCCACTGCCGCGATCCATCACGCAGATACTAACGCCGGCAACCGGGTCGGCAGCATCGCTACGCCAACCGGAGCGGCTGGCTATCTGCAGCTCAATCTCCTCAGGCGCTGAGCCGGACTCATGGGCGTTTTTGAGCAGATTCAGCAACACCTGCTCCAGCTGCACCTCATCGGCCAGCAAAGTCAGCGTAGGGGGCTCGTGGCAGACAAAGGCGTAATGCTCAGCCAACTCAGGCAGCAAGCGGGCCCATGGAATAACTTGTTTTTTGGGGCTGGGCAGCTTGGCAAAACGGGCATAACCTTCGATAAATTGCCCCAGATGATTGGTGCGATTTTCTATGGTATCGAAGATCAGGCTCAGCTTGGGATCGCGGTTCTCTGTGGTCAAGCGCCGACCCGAGTTGACCATGGAGGCAATTGGCGCCAGCGAGTTATTGAGCTCATGACTGATTACCCGAATCACCTTCTTCCACACCGCCACCTCCTGGCGGTTGAGCTCACGGGTCATCTGCTTGAGCAGCAGCAATTGATGCTGCTGACCATTGAGGTTGAACTGGCCGCGACTCAAGTGCCAGCTCTGGTTTTCGCCTTCCGGCAAGCCGAGATTGAACAGGCCATCGCGCTCACTCTCCAACATTTGGCGCATCTCTTCGCTCACCTTGGCTTTGAGCTCAGAGAGGCTGCTTCCCTCAAGGCCTTTCTTGGCATTGAACAGATGTTTGGCGGCGTCGTTGGCATAAATGATATGACCCACGCTATCGCACAGCAGCATGATATTGGGCGAGTTTTGAATGACCTTATCCAGCAGCAGTTCCCGCTGGTAAATATGCTGCCGCTCCTGCCTGAGTCGGGCCGACGCCTCGTTGAACAGTTGTGCCAGTCTATCCAGCTCGCTGATGCCGCTGTCCGGCAACGAGACACTAAAATCTCGATCAATCAGGTTAAGCATGCCGATTTCCAGCCCCGCCAGGCTGTCACCCAGGGTTCGGGTCAACCTGAGCCCTATGCCCAGCGCTGCCAGCAAGCCTGCCACTACCGCCAGCCATAACCATTCAGGCCCCAACCACAACAGACAACCCCACCCGAGCAGCAAACCCAGCAAGGTGCTCAGCAGCATGCCCAGCAGCAGCCTGTGTCTTAGACTGAGTCCTCCTGTCATGCCTGCCTCTTGCCGTCGATACCAAACTTCTCCATCCGCCGATAGAGCGCTTGACGGCTGATGCCAAATGACTTGGCAACCCTGGCGATAACGCCGCCGTGCTCGGCCAGCGCTGCTTCTATTTCCGCCTTGCCCGGCTCCTCTGCCCCGGCTTGTTGGCCTTGGTTCTCTGCAGCTTGGCCGACACTTGAATCCAAAATAGCTTTCGAGGCGGTTGCCGCAGCCAAACCGAAATCACTGTAGCTCAAAGACTCGCCGCGACTCAGCAAAACCGCGCGTTTACAGGCGTTTTCCAACTCGCGTACATTACCGGGCCAGTCGTGGGCCAGCAGCGCCTCTTTGGCACTCTTGTCCAACGTAAGGCTCTTGCTCAACGCCGCGCTCTTGTTCAAGGCCGCGGCCGCGCCGGCACAAAAGTGCTCCACCAGCGGCAAGATGTCGTCTTTGCGCTGCGCCAATGGCGGCAATGCCAGTTCCACCACATTGAGGCGATAGAAAAGATCCTCGCGAAAACGGCCTTCGATAATGTCCTGACGCAGATCGGCGTTGGTGGCACTCAGCAGCCTGACCTTGACCTTACGGGTCTGATGGCTGCCCAGGCGCTCAAACTCGCCGGTCTGCAATACCCGCAGCAGTTTTATCTGCCCGGACAGCGGCAGGTTGCCTATCTCATCCAGAAACAGGGTGCCGCCATCGGCCGCTTCGAAACGGCCGATACGGGCCTTGGTGGCGCCGGTAAATGCACCGGCCTCGGCGCCAAACAGCTCGGCCTCCATCAGCTCCATTGGCAAGGCGCCGACATTGACCTTGATAAGCGGCTTGTGTTTCAGTGGCGAATTGGCGTGCAGTATGTCCGCCAGTTTATCCTTGCCTGCGCCGTTGGGACCTGTGATCAACACAGAGACATCCGAGCGTGCCAGTTGCAACGCCAGATCAATACAGCGCTCCATAGCAGCGCTGGCAAATACCAAACCACAGAGATCGGCGCCGTCGAATGCCGCCTGCCGTTGCTGCTCACGCTGTTGCAACTGCTGGTTATCCTGTTGCAGCTTGTAGAGGGAAATCAGGTTGGCGACACTGTTGAGCAACTTGTTGTCATCCCAGGGCTTGGCCAGATAATCGGCGGCCCCGGCCTTCATCAATTCCACTGCCATTTCCAGCTCGGTCCAAGCGGTGAGCAAGATGATTGGCAGTTGCGGCTGACGACTGCGCAAGGCGTGAAACAGCTCCCGCCCTTCCTCCCCCGAGGTGGTGTCGCGGCTGAAATTCATGTCCTGGATTACCAGGCTGACCTCTTCTTGCTCGATAAAGTACAGTGCCTCTTGAGGGCTCTGACAACTGAGCGGCCGGTAACCGGCAATTTCCAACATCAGCGACAACGCCTGACATACGGCCTGATTGTCATCGACAACAAGTACAGTATCCATCATGCCTGCTTGTTACATCCTGTTATATCTATTGTAAAAATTATGGGTAAAACTAACCTAAAGCTGCCGCCAACGCGAGCCAAACTGCATGAGCCATGCCCTCGGCCCGAATGGGCGGCAGACAGATCAGACGCTGCGGGTCGCCATTGCCGGTGAGATATTCGCCGCCCTGCGGGCAGGCAAGACCACAGCCACTGTCGTCACCAGCAACATGCCCACCACTGTCAGCAGCGGATAGATGAGGTCGAGCTGTGGCAGGTCATAGTGCTGCATCAGTTGTTGCCCCAACACCACGGCAAGACAAGCCCCCAACAGCCCTCCGGCGATACAGATAAGGTAGTTTTCCGTTAGAAACAGACTCAGGATATCGGCCTTGGTGGCCCCCAAGGCCCGCCGGGTGCCAATCTGTTTGGTGCGGCGCTGAATATTGAACATCACCATACCTGTCAGGCCCAAACTGGTGATCAGCAGCAGCAAAATCACCATCATGGACAGCACGCTGACCATGAGCTCGTGGTCACGATAGGAGCTTTGTTTTACTTCCTGGATAGATTGGAAATCATCGATCACCCGATTGGGGTTTTCCTTCATCAAGGCCTCGAGGATCTGCTCTTTCAGCGCCTTGTGATGCTCGCTCGGCGCCCGCACCATGTAGAAATGCCCGCTGTAATCGACGTTCTGGATCAGGCTGTACTCGAGATCTTTACTGTCCACCCAGGCACCCTGCAGTTTGTCGACCACACCTATCACTGTGACATTCTCGTCCCTGTCGGCCCAGAGGGTCTTGCCCACGGCGGACTCATTCGGCCAAACCTCATCGGCCAGCGCCTTGCTGATGATCACCAGCTTATTGCTGCCGTTAACATCATCATTGATCTCGTTGGCGTAGAAGTTACGCCCATCCACCAACTTGACCCCCAAGGTTTCCAGGGTGTGCTCTGTCCCCAGGTACATGGCAAGCTGGGGCGTCGTTTTGGACGTTTCCGGATCCGGGCCCAGATTCAGCGTGGTGGACCAGCCACTGCCACTGAGCGGCAACATATTGGTGGACGTCGCCGTGACGACATTGGGCAGGCGGCGGAGGATCTGCTGGTCGACCTTGTTCTGCAGCTTGGTATCTATATTGGGGTCAAAGTTATAGACGGTAAAGACCAGGATCTCCTGCTCGGCAATCCCGGAATCACGCTGCATCATGGTCAAACGTTCATGGATAATAAAGCTGGCATTGGCGACTATGGCCACCGATAAGATGATCTGCATCAGCAGTAGTATCGGGCCGCTCTTGCTGCGCATCAGGCTGCTGAAAACCGGTTTAATATTTAGCATAGTCAATCCCTTACTGGCTCTTGAGGTAAACGCTTGGTTTAGTGCGGCACACAACCCAAGCCGGATAAAGACCCGCCAACATGGCGGTACCTACCGCTATCCCGGGGGTGATAAACCACATACTCAAAGACAGGTGCGTCAGCCCTTCGGCAACCCCGAAGCGCGCCGACAGGCTATAGAGTGCTCCCCAGGCCCAGGCGAGGCCGAGAAAACCACCCAACAGCCCAATCACGCCCACCTCGACCATGTATTGAGAGAAGATCTGCCCGCGGCTGGCCCCAATGGCGCGGCGCACGCCAACCTCGGGGGCTCGCTTAAGGAACTTGGTCAGCATCAATCCCAGAATATTGACCAGGCAAACACTGAGAAACAGTATGCTCAGCCCCACCAGAATCTTATTGTCCTCGGGCACTACGTGATTTTTCTCCAGCCAGGCGTCTACATCGGACAGCTGCGCCGACTCAGAGGGAGACTTGCCATCGGTAAAGCGCCCCAGTTCTTTTTGCTGCTCGACATACTGAGCGAGGAAGTTCTTATAGGCGGCTCTGTCTTCTGCGCTTGGCAGATCGACCCAGTACTCGAGCCAGACTTTCTCTGAAACCAGTCTGTCCTGATAGTTGTCCAGACGCTCATACTTCCAACCCGAGACATTCCCCCAAATCGGAAACTCTTCATGGGCGGCCAGCGAAAACGGAATATACACTTGCTCGGCACTGGCAAAGGCGCCGCTGGTAGGATCGTAATACTTGGGCTGAGGGTTCCAGTCGGCTATCACGCCCACCACCTGAAAGGGTTTGCGGTTGAGATAGACAGTCTTGCCGACGCTGTTCTCGCCGCCAAACAGCTTCTGGTTCAGCTTTCTGCCGATAACCACTTGATAGGCCGCTTGCTCGTCCACTGATTTGTCCCAAACGTTGCCATAGAGAAAAGGCACTTCGAACAGCGGGAAGAAGCCGCGGTCTGTCACCCTGACGCCCTGCAACATGGGCAGAACTTCAGGGTCATCCGTTTGCACCGCCATACCACTGCGGAACATGGCGGCCTGCGATTTGGGGAGCTCCCCCTTGCGCAGATTCATGGCATCCTGAAAGGTGATCAGCGAGTTAAACTCATCCCAGGAATCGGGTCCCTGGCTCCACAGCTGCACTGTGTTGAGTTGCTCGGCGCGATCCCCGGCCGGGTTGAAGGACATCATGCTGTACACGTTCAGCGTGGTGATGGTGATCCCTATCCCCACTGAGATGGCCAACACCATCAACAGCGACAATATCGGCGTCTTTTTGATGCTGCGCCAGGCCAGGTCAACATAGTAAATAAACATGCTCGCGCTCCTTAGCTGGCCACTTGTTCGGCCACATCCAGCTGCGGCGCCTGTTCGGTTTGATAACGGCTGAAGTCACACACCTGGCCATCCACTATCTGAATATTGCGCTGGGCGCGGCGGGCCAGCTCCGGGTCATGGGTCACCATGATGATGGTCGTACCGGCCTTGTTGATCTCTTCCAGCAGTTCCATCACCTGGCGGGCCATCAGGCTGTCCAGGTTACCCGTAGGTTCGTCGGCGAGCAGGAATCTCGGCTCCCCGGCCAAGGCACGGGCGATGGCCACCCGCTGCTGCTGACCACCCGAGAGTTGTGAGGGCAGATGCTTCATCCTCGCCCCCAGGCCCACCTGCTCCAGTGCCTGCTTCACCCGCTTCTGGCGCTCCTTGGCGCCAAAGCCGCGATAACGCAGTGGTACTTCAACATTCTCTGCCAGATTCAAGTCAGGGATAAGGTTAAAACCCTGAAAGATAAAGCCAATTTTCTCATTACGAATGGCCGCAGCCTTGTTGTCATTCAGGTTGGAGATATTGACATCATCAAGAAAATACTCGCCATGGGTAAAGCCTTCGAGCAGACCGGCGATATTGAGAAAGGTGGTTTTACCCGAGCCCGACGGTCCGGTCACGGCAACAAACTCCCCCTCCTGCACCGACAAATTGAAATCCCGTAACGCATGGGTTTCCACTAAATCCGTTTTGAACACCTTGTTGATATTTTTCATGGTTAACATGGTTTTAGTTCCTTATTTTTTGCGTTATTCGGTGGGTTATTTTAGTTTCGTCAGGGCAGACAGGCATTGCCCAAGCCACTGGCCCGGTGCCATCGCGGCATGGCTGAAATCGGCAACTTGCCCCGGCTCGGCCGACACAGAGTTGACTGTGGTGGCTTCGATAAGATTGAGTCCCAGCAGGAACCAGTCCGAGGTATCTCGGGTATAGACCAGAGTCGCCACCAGCAACAGCAGCAGAGCCAGGGCCGCCACCAGACGTTCGGTGTTGAAGCTTTCGGTTTTCATTCTTCTCTCCTCAGCGAACCAGCACTTGCTCGGCGTCATTGAACAGATCGATATTGGAAATCACCCATTGGTCGCCCACCTCGCCGCCTTCCAGCACCTCGATATGGCTCATGCTGCGGGCGCCGAGTTTGATCTCGGTGCGCTCGGCTATATCCCCCTGGAGACGGTACACCAGGCGGCCACCGCCACTGTTCACGAAGGCGCCGCGCTTGACCATCAGCACATCGGCACGGTTTTCCAACAAGACCCTGGCCGACAGGCGCTGATTCTGCCTCAGGTGCAAAGCGGTATCCTGCTGGAACCGGACCCGGGTAGAGACTTCGCGGTTACGTACTTCGGGGGAGATGGAGGCCAACTTGCCCATCACCATCACGCCGCCGAAGTTGAGTTCCACATCCATCCCCAGCCCCAGTTCATCGGCGTAGGTTTCCGGCACAGCCAACTCGGCCTCGAAGGCACTCAAGTCCACAACGGTGAGGATCGGCTGGCTCTGGGCGATACGGGCTTTTTGTTCCGTCAGCCAGTTACCTATGATGCCGCCAACAGGGGCTGTGATGTTCAGTGCTGCCACCTGACGTTCCAACTCGGCTACCACCAGTGCCTGACGATTGACCTCGGCCGCCTTGTTTTGCAGCTCAAAGGTCAGGGTGTCTTTCATCAGTGCGGCTTCCTGCTGGGCATGGGCATACTGCAGCTTGGCCTTGTGCAGCTCATCCTTGCTCTTCTCGTAATCTATCTTGGAGATCAGACTGGTTTCGATCAGTTGATCGCCGCGGCGGCTCTCCCTGTCTGCGGCCTCCAGATCCACCTTGGCCATATCCAGTGTCTGATTCGCCTTGAGTTGATTACGTCGGGCGTCCAACTTGGCCCGTTCCAGGGCACTCTTCATCCCATCGAGCAGGGCTTGCTGCTGCTTGAGGCTGTTGGTCAGGCTGTGGCTTTCTATGGTCGCGACCACCTGGCCCTGCTCGACCCTGTCCCCCGGGTTGGATATCAGAGTCACAGTGCCACCTTCCGGGCTGTAGAGGATTGGCGCGTTGGCGGCGACTATCTTGCCTGTAGTGGCGATATCCCGGGTCAGAGTGCCGCGCTCCAGAGTGGCGAAGCGCAGCTCACTGCGATCTATGGATTCACTGACACCGCTGCCACTGACACTGGCCCACACCAGGCCCGACAGCAACAATACTGCCGCGCCCAGGGTAGCCGGCCACTTGAGGCGACGCGCTAAACCCGGTGCCACTTGCTTGTCTTGTCCGCTGGTATCCTTAATCATCCCGTTTGTTCCTCAATTGAGCTTGTGACCATCTTGTTGCAACTAGGTTTACAAAGCTTGTGCCAAGTTTAGATAGTCATATTTATCAATTGGTTGAAAAACAGAGGAGATTTTATTTGTGTCCGCGGACAAGCGGATACTGTCCGCTTTTTGCAAAAGTGTCCGCCTGGCGGACACTTAGTAACAGAAGAATAAATAGAGAGCGGGCTTAAAACGCTTGCAGCAGGATTACCAGACTGGCGCCGAAGCCGGGATGATGATTATCATGGCCGCTGCCCTTCGCGGGCCTGGTCGAGCACCTTGCAGATAGCTTCAACACCTTCCAGCGCCCTTGGGGTCGCCCGGTGCAGGAGATCGGCATTAAGTGTGTAGATTTGTTCCGTTTTCACCGCAGGGATCTCCTGCCATCGGCTCCAGTCCAACCGCTTGCCATCGCCCTTTTCATCCGTCTTGATGATCACCTCGGGTTGACTGAGAAGCACATTTTCCATGCTTACCTGCGGATAAGGTGAGCTGCTGTCCTTGAAGACGTTGTTGCCATGGCAGACTTCCAACAACTGCTGGATCCAGCTGTCCTGGGCCACTGTCATCAAAGGCTCGGACCAGAGTTGATAGAACACCTTGATCTCCGGCTTGGCGGCATTGTCCCGGCGCAAGTTTGCCAATTGTTGCCGGTAGTCGGCAGCCACTTCCCCGGCCTGCTGTCTGTGGCCGGTGAGACGCCCTAGCTGTTCCAGCTCTTCGGCAATACCTTCCAGGGTCTTGGGGTCACTGCCGTAAATGCGATACCCAAGCTTGGTCAACTGTTCGATATCTTCGCTGCGGTTGCCCGTGTCCCAGACCACCACCAGATCCGGGTTCAGCTCTATCACTCTTTCTATCTGTATGCCGTAGTAACCGCCTATGCGGGGAATGGCCTTGGCGGCCTCGGGGAAATCGGCATAGTCTGTGGTGGCCACTATCTGCTCCCCCGCGCCTATGGCAAACAGCATCTCCACCGCATGGGGAGAGAGCGCCACTATGCGCATGGCCGGCCTGGCGCTAACGCTTTTATTAACCGCTTTGTTGGGCGACTTGGCCTGGGCGGCAGGGCTCAGAGCCAAACTGCAAAGCAGGCAGAGTATCAGTCGGTTCACCTGGTTTCCTTGGTTATTCACAAAATTGCTTCAAGCATACCTCAAGCAAGTTGCGAGTAAAACGCGCGGCCCAGGTTCTGCGGCCGTAAAAAAGCGCACCATTTGACCAATAAAAAGTCAGCCAATGTTCAGTTTTGAGACGGCACAAGTAAAACTTGTTAAACATTGGCATCACAGGTTGACCGAGAGTAAATAATTAATTTTAATACCCTGTTTTTATATATACTTACAGAGCACCAAGGAATACAAGTGCGCCTCTTTTTCATCCTGATATTTTGCTGTTTCGGCCTGCTTGGCGGCTGTAAAAGCACCCCATCCGCCCCCGAATCTCAGCCCGTGGATCCGCAAAAACTGGCGCTGGAACAAGCCTTCAACGCCCGAGGCTTTACTCTGTCAGCACTGGATAACATCAATTATCTGGGTGCCAGGCAGTGCAGCAACCTGGAGCTCCAGGCCCACAGAGGCTCGATACGTTTTCCGGAAAACTCGCTGGAAGCCGTCATAGATGCCCTGGATAACCAGTTTGATGTGATTGAAATCGACGTGCGCCTGACCCGGGATGATGTCTGGGTCATTCATCACGATGGCCGCACCGGACGCGAAACCGGCACCATAGACAATAAGCGCCGCAAGATAGAGTCGATTCGCTATGAGAAAGAGTGGGGCTATCTGCGCCAGCGGGACATGCAAACCGGCGCCCTCACAGATACGGTACCGCCTAACTTTCGCCAACTGGCGCAGGTGTTCAGTCGCTATGCCCATAGCGGACAGAAGCTGAATATTGAGATCAAGAGTCGTGCCGGCAGCCGGGATCTGGAGATGCTCGACTATCTGGCCTTCAGTATCATAGGCCAGGGGCGCTACTTCTACAGCAGTCTGGAGCTGGAAAACCTCAAAAAAATGAGGCAGATAAACGACGCTGTTTTCCTGTCCTTTATCCAGAGCCCGGCCAAGGCCTCGATGAACAAACTGGCGGCCGATATGAAACGCGGCGCAGGTCAAGATCCCATCTTTTTGCGTAATCAATCCATGCTGGAGGATATTCAGGGTTACGCCAACCGCCGCTACCGGGAAAAACGCTACGATTCTGCGGCCGGACTCAATAAGCTGAAAAAGGCGCTCAAGTCCAACTTCGGTATCGCCCTGGACATACGCCACTATCGGCGAAACGCCCAAGGCTTCAAATCATTGGCCCATAACCGCGGCATTCCTGTGGCCAGTTATACCATCAATGGTCATGATTACCACGAACAGAGCCTGCTGGGACTCAAGCGCAGTCAACTACCCGACTCTGTGATTATCGACGACAGTCTCTATGGCTTTTGCAGCCGCTTCGCCCTGCCGCCCATGCTGCCTTATCAAGGCAATACTGAGCTGACCCGCAAGCTGGCCACGCTGCCCAAGGATCTGGATCTTTCCAAGCTCTCTTTGCTGGAAACCTACTGGCCCAACGGCCTGTATCCGGCGGTGGATGGCAAACTGAAGTCCTTCAAGACAGGCGCTGTGGCCAATAAAGGCAAGGCGTCCCAGTCCGAGGCTGGCGGCGGCTTTGTTCCTGTGATCATGAAAACCCAGGCCGGCCCCAGAGAAAACCAGACCCAAGTGGACCTCACCGCAGATGACGCAGTGAAAATCGAGCTGCGCCGCAGCGAGCAGCAGTGAGGAACCAAGGATGAAAAAACTATCCTGGCGGGTATTTTTCCTGCTGCTGAGCGCTGCCTATCTGATCCCAGAGGCCATCTTCAACGCCCAACTGGTTTCTTTGGTGGGCTTGGGCACCCCCAAGCCTGAGCAACTCGAACACCTGGAGATATACGGCCGCACCATTTCCGGGATAGGTGTGACCCTGCTGCTGGCCGATCTCTTGCCGGCACGGCTGTTCAAAACCGGCCTAAGAGGCAGCCTGACCCTGTTGCTGCTCACCTTGTGCGTCTGGCCCAGCGTGTTTTTCGGCCAAAAATACCTGATAGAGCAATGGCTGATTGAACCCTCTACCCCGGAACAGCGTCAATACGCGGCCTACAGCGCGGCGCTGCGTGATGCCCTGGCGGTTAATGCGGTCGAAGTCGAAGGTCTCAACTACGACCCCAAAGAGCTGCACAGCTCTGAAAACCTGACCTTTCTGGCCCTATTCGGCGGCCTGGCCTATGCCGACCACAACCTCACCGACAACCTGGATGATTACAAGCAGAAGATCATTCACAACTTCGTGCAAAAGCGGGCCTATCGCGACTTTGACCAGCACTATCACGACTTTGGTCAACTCTATGATGAGCTGTCGGCCAGCTATCGCAGTTATGCCGAAGGCTCCAACCGCTACAACCAGACCCTGGCCGGGATCCCTGAGCGGGAGATGGGTTACTGGCAAAACATAGAGCAGGAGGTCAATCAGGGATGGGGCAAGTATCAACAGGCGCAAAAGGCCCATGTGGCCAAGGCCGGTGCCAGGGCCCAGGAATACGGCCCCAAGATCTTCGCCTACCACGAAGACACCAACCGCTGCCAGGAACGCTACAAGAAGTCATCCCAGAAAGAACGTCGCTATCAATGTATAGAACGGGAAAACGCCCGCTACAAGACAATGATCTCCAAGGCGGGGCTCGGCTACATAGATCCCAACTACTGGTTGATAGTCGAAGATATCAGCACAGGCGAAAACCTGCTGTCCAGCGCCCTGTTCGGGGTGATGACAGCCGGTGTCGGCACCGCCATGCAGGCGTTGAGCCTGGCCACAGGTGGCGATGGCGGTCTTAAGGACAAACGCTATAAGTACACAGACGATCCGGATCATTACCAGCGCCTATTCTTGGCCCATCCCAAGTTCCAGGCGATGTTTGAAAAGGAAACCGGCTATCCGTTCAACATAGCGTCACTGGCCGACTTCAGGGTGCATCCTGTGACTCAGGTGAAACTGCGCCGGGCCCTCAAGGCCAAGGGGCTGAAACTGCCGGACAGCTGGCATATCAACAATCGTCCGCTGTTTAGTCAAAGCGTGGCCAAGACGGTTAAGGCTGAAGCCGATGCCCGCTGGCAGAGCGAGATGCGTAAACGCGGTTTGGACTTGCCCATCAACTTAAATTGGAACGCCTTCCAGTTGCATCCGCAGATCCAACGCAAGATAGCCGCTCGCATGGGCGATCTCTATGTGCCTAACGTCCGCGCCGACTGGAACCAGGCCAACTTCAAACGCCATGTGCTGGATCCCAACATCCAGAAGCGTACCCAGAGTTACCTGCAGATGCTGGCCGAGTCGGAACGTGAATTTGCCGATGGCGGCCGCTATGCCGAGCAAGGCAAGCAGGCGCTGCGATCTGTGATTATTCCGCCCATCTCCATGTCACTCAGCCTGTTTTTGATCTGTATGACCTTTATCAAACTGCCGCTGAAGACGCTGCAGCTATTCCGCCCCGGCGCGAGTCAAGCAAGTGCCAGCGAAGACAGTACCGGCACAAATGAGAATGCCACTGAAAGTGCCAAGTCCGGCAAACGCCGCTGGCTGGCATTGACCGCCAAGCTGTTGCCGCCCCTACTGCTGCTGACCTTGCCGGTGCTTTTGGTGCAAAACCGCTACACCCAGGATGATACCAGCCCGGTGAACTACTTCCTCACCAAGGTGGAACAGTCCGGCAATATCGGCTTTGCCTACGCCCTGCGCTGGACACTGCACGCCCAACCGCTGCTGCATCCTTTGGGGCTGAGCTTTGAGCAACACACGGGTATCTATCAGGCCTTCTCGCCGCTGGCGCATTCACTGGCCAAGATAGACTTGCTGCACAAGAGCACTCCAGCGCCACTCAAGGCCAGCGAGCTGGCACCGACCGAGACACGCCTCAAGGTCAAAACCAATGTGAACAATGCAAATATCAGGATCATGAATATCGGCCCCAAGTATCACCCGGGGATCCGGCTTAAACCGGGCAACTACGATGTGCAGGTAAGCGCCCCCGGTTATCAGACCTACCGCAAATGGCACAGCCTGAATGGCGGCGAACAAACACTGACAATCCGTCTTTTACCCAATTGACAAGGAAACTGAATGCACCACTGCAATCAACCCATTTATGCCAAGGAAAACTTCTGCGGTCACTGCGGAGAGTCCCTGCCTGAGCAGCCCAAGCTGAAGAACATTGAGGATGTCGCCCCTGAGATCCTAAAAGATCTTAAACCCCACTATTCCGGTGCCAGGACGTTCACCGGCCGGGTCAACTCCAGCTTCCTCTACAAGCGGCGCCGGGTAGACAGTGGCAATAATCTCACCTACAGCTACTGGTGGCTTGAGCTGGAAGATAAAGACGGCAACATAGAGCGGGTCAGTGTCAACGCCGAGAACAAGTTCTACGACCAGATTCGCCGCGGCGATGTGCTGACCTTGTTTTATCCGACAGACTACACCCTGAATTACCGCATCGAAGGTAAAGACGCCAAACGCCTGGTCAGCCATAACCATATGGCTCCGGCAGCCATCAGTCATGAAGCCGACGGTCAACGCTCGACCATAGTGCCCGACTATGAGCCGGGTAGCCAATCCAGCGCCTTCTGGTGGCTGCTGCTGGGGATTGCCAGCGCCTTGTTGCTGTACTTTGGTGCCAAGCAACCCACAGAAATCGCTATCGGGGTGGCCGTGGTTCTGTCTGTGGTGTGTTTCATTCTGGAGCGTCAGCGCAACCAGAAGAAGCACACCAGGGAACTGCGCCGCTACGAGGCGCTGCAACTGGCAATGAAACGCCTGTTGTCTGTCACCCAGGAAGCGTTGGGCTACCATATCGCCCAGCGGCCGAGAAAAGACTCGGATATTTTCTGCTTCAAATGCCAGAGTCGCATCGACGGCGAGCACGGCTACTGTGTTCAGTGCGGCAGCTCGCAGCAGCAAGCACCGGCAACGGCCGCCAACAGCCTCAGTGTCCGCGATGAGGAAGAGGCCATGATGCGGCAATACAGCTTGAGTTACCGTGAACCCTATCTGCACAAACATGTCTTGGCCGGCGATGAAAAGGGTGAAGTCAGCGTTTCCTGCATCATGGGCAAAGTGCTCGACAGAAGTGCCAGCGCCAGTGTCGATGACTTCACGGTCACCACCACTAAAACCACCACTACAGACCATTATGTGGGTAACAGATTTTCCCACAGCACCACAGACACTGAAACCAGCAGCCATCGCAGCCGCAGCTCCAACGTTGATGGCGAAGTCTTGCTACAACTGGCCGATGGCGAAGTGCGGGAGATGCGCTTCGGCGAAGATCTGCTGGGGGATCTGGATGTGGGCGACTGGATGCTTTACGCCAGCTCAAGAGCCAAAATGGGCGTTGATGACTATAACCGTGAGTACGCCTACAACCTGACCAAGAACAAACGCTATAACAACACATCTTTCCAGCAATACGGCAAGCTCAACGGCGCAGGCACTTGGATCTTGTTGGCGATTGCCGCCTTGGTCTTCAACTTCTGGGGCCCGGATCATATCTGGTATCCGCTGTTCGATATGCTCTACTTCCCGCTGCTGGATCCCATCTACAGCACCTCATTTTTCAGACACAACCTGACCCTGGTGGTGTTTATCATGGTCAGTGCAGTACTCCTGGTTTGGACCCTACTTTATGGTCGGCGTAACCAAGAGCGTAAGCGCAAACTGCTGTCACGCCTGACCGACCATATCGACGGTTTTACCCGCGCCATCCCGGAGTTGAAGGAAAAGCTTAAACGTATGGGCTAACGCCGGTTTATACTCCCCCAAGCCACCTCACGAGGTGGCTTTTTTACCCCAGAGAAAAATATAGAGAATTGAGAATGCAAGTAGCCTATATAAACGAAGACATGAATGAAGGGGAATCACTATTTAGTGCGGTCGATATTCGCTCGTCACTTTATGATGACAATGATTTTATCCCAACTAGTTGTCTGAATGAGATTGTATGGCAGGACACTGACATCCTCGATATTGAAGCGCTGGATTTAATCAGAGGGGGCGCTTTTAATGTTACCAAGGAGGTAGCCGAATTAATCATGAGCTTTGACCCTTACGGGGTCGAAGTCTATCCCTCCAAGTTAACCTGCGCCGGCTCAGGGGTTTTAACCGATCGTTATATACTGGCAGTAGACAACTTGGTGGATGCCGTTGATACCGAAAACAGCATCAAAATAACCAAAGCTACCAGCCGGTTTTTCTTATCGGCTGAAAAAATCAATAAACTCCCCGAAAGTAAAAGACATGTATTCAAACCGATAGGAATGACGAAAACATTCTTCTCTATTGAACTACTTGAAGCCCTCATACGCCTGGACGAGGAAGGAAAGATAAACACCAGCATTGTGGCTTTCTCATTTGATACATCCGAAGAAGCACCTAGAATATAAACCTTTAAAAAGGATGCGCCTGGCTATGAGTCCCACTAATAATGCCGCTATGAATATAACCATGAATGATTACGCGCTGCTGTCCAGACAATCTCTGGCTGAATTTGCATTCCAGCCAACCCCGAAATCCACAGTCACTCTTGAACCAGACCTGCTTCTGGAAATAACATTCTCCCCCAAGCTTTTTATTGTCAACGATATAGCAGAGAGAATCGCGGAACGGGTCCAACATGGTGTCGAGTGGCTAGACGCAAGGGTAGATTGCTCACCAAGCCAACCATCAAAAGATCAAATAAAAGTATTTGAAAACTTCCGTATGCCGTACATACACCAGACTTATCGGCTAACTAATGAAGAGAAGCAATATGGCAAGTTAAACTGGTTGGATTTGGAAACCGCAAAGCTGGATTTTTCACGCCTGGAAGGTGTCCCACTTGAAGAGCGACTAATATTTAAGCTTGAAGAGGATTTCGGTTACCTGTTTATCCATAACAGCGTGGTAGCTTTGCTTAAAAAGCATGTAAAAACAGTTTGGGTAAGAGATGTATAAAAAACACGCTTATGCATTAACAACTGCCTATTGATGCCCCCTGGTATGACTTTTTTCGACCCGCAAATTTCTTTCGCGGTAATTTGCCTTGCTATAACCCAAAGTTGAATATCAAGTACAAAATAAACAAGAGTATTGCCCATATAGCCAGTTTGAAAGCCGCTCTGATTTCAGTGATTAGCGCTGCCAACTCTGAATGATACAGGGAATAACGTTCAGCTCTTCCAAACAAGATCCCCATATACAGATCATAGTCGCCTAGTTGTTGGCCTATTTGTCCCCAAAATGTCCTGTTTTTATCCTGATTGGTCTGAGTCAGTTTATGCAGTTTCAGACATGCTCTTACCCAAAGAGAGAGCACCACTAAACATAGGAATAAAAAAGTAAATTCAGCCACTTATACTTTCCTTGTAACGCTTGCGGTAAGGGTTGAAAACCTTATTTTACACCCGATTTCAACAACTCTGCCCATTAATTCGCACAGGCGCCGAGCGAAGCCGAGTTGACCACTTTCCTGACAGACAAACCGGCCTGCTTTAAGCGCCAGAGCCACTATAGTCCCTCGGCGTAACAGGTTGCCGAAGGGCTCAAGCTGCAGCGCAAACAGCTTATTGCGGCAATCATTAAGCCCACACGGCTAAACCATAAATAAAGCCTCAACAGCCAAATAACAGCGATGAGGCAGAGCTATCGCAGTCGCTCTCGGCCTTAAGCTCATCGTCGTAAACATCACGACTGCCCAGATACTCACCGTGTTCGAACGTCTGGATATAGTAAGCTTTACCCTGGATGTAAGACACGGTTTCGCCATGCTCTTTACCGTCCTGATAACGGGCGACCTTGTTCAGTAACCCATCTTCGGTGAAATAGTAAAAACTGCCCTGCGCCTGTCCTTTGGCGTCATATTGCTCCCGCCCCAGTTCGTAACCCGCTGCAGAGTGCGCCAGCCAAGTGCCGACTTTTTTGCCGTAATGATACTCCCCTTGCCAGAGGGACAATTGGGTTTCATAGGGATCCTGGTACTGCCACTGGCCATGCCGTTTGTCCTGGCTATAATTTCCCTTGGCTTGCAGCTCGCCTTTTTCGCTGTAGGTTTGGTATTCCCCCTCAAGCTGCCCGTGCCGGTAATGCGCCAGCTGTAACAATTGGCCATCGTGTACCTGGATTTCTTTCACTTCACCGTGCAACCGCCCCTGGCTATCACGCTGTTCTGTGCGGCGGTTACGGGCATCTTGATAAGTCCAAAACCCCACCTTTTTGTAATGGGCATATTCGCCCTGCTCCAGCAGCTTGCCGCTGACCAGTTTCTTCTCATAAGCACCGTGAAGCTGGCCTTCTTGGTAGTGACTGGTCTCTATGTAGGGCTCATCATCCCAGAGCCCCTGATACATTTGCACGGCCAGCCCCTCGCGCTTGCCCTTGAGTTTCTCCTCTCGTTCGATGACAACGCCGTTGGCATCAAACTTCTGGTATAAAGTCCACACCCGGGTCATATCCTGCTGCATTCTTGAGCTGAGTTTGCCGTCTTGGAAGTATTGTCTGTCGAGGATCTGTTTGTCTTTGACAAAACGGGCGTTGAACTCCATGGTCTTGCTGCCGTCATCGGCAAACTTTTGTTCAAAGACCAAACGGCTTTTTTCGTCAAAGCGCTGCAACTGCTGCAGCTGCGAGCTACTGGTATAAAAGGTTTGCTGCTCGCCCACCTTTTTGCCCTGCTGATAATGTTCAATTCGAGTCAGCTGTCCCTTGGCATCATACTGGCGGCTTTCCCCATGCTCTCGATTCTGCCGGAAACTGGTTTCCCGACTAAGCTGGCCATTTTTATGCCAGCGTTTGGCCGGTCCCTGTCGCTGACCATCCACATAGACATACTCGGCCTCTTGGACACCTGTATCCCAGTATTCATAGGCTTTTCCCTGCTGACCTTTAGGGCCAAAGGTGTCAATGGAGGACAGCTCACCATTGCGGTGATAACGTTTGCGCTCCCCTGTCAGTTTACCCGCCAGATACAGACTGCGCTCACGCAGTTGCCCACCCGGGTAGTATTCCAGTTGCTCCCCTTCCGGCAGACCATTGACCAGCGAGTGCTGCGCCTGCAGACTGCCATCCTGGTAATAGTGGCTGTCTTTACCGACGCGTTTGTCGCCCAACTGCTGATAAACCTCCTCTAACTGACCGTTACTGTAGAAGTTTTTTTGAGTGCCTCTTTGTTCACCATCAACAAAACCGGCCTCCATGGTCAAGATGCCGTCTTCATCATAGAAACGGATCGGGCCTTCCATCTCGCTGTTATCGTTATAACGGCCATCGGAAGACAGCTTGCCGTTATTGTGAAAGAACTGGTAGTTACCCAAGGCATTTTGAAAGATACCCGGCTTGGCAAAGCTGCCCTTGAATCTGGGGGTATCCGAGCCGACATAATAGATGGTGGTCTGCCAACCCTGTTGATCTTGAGTTTGCGGATCTTTGACATAAAAACTGGCCTGGCGCTCACTGTCGACCACTTGCCAATCCTCATTCAGCCACACTGTCTCGGCGCTGGCCATCCAGCTCATCAGGCCACAAAGTAATATCAATACACGCATTTTCTTGTCCTTAAGGCAGTGGCGGGAAACTGTTGACCCAGCGGATATCCAGGGGTTCGCCCTGGTAGTCGAGTTTACCGATACGTTCCACGCTATCGGCAACCCTTAGGTATTTGTCTTCCATGATGGCTTCGCTCAGCGGGATATCCTCTGAACTCAGGTAGCGCGCCTGCTTGTCCAGCAACGGCAGTTGCACATCATCGGCGCTGTAGAGATGGTAATTCTGCAGGAATTGCTGCACAGATTGCTGCCGATCCAGCTCGCCAAACACTTCAAGGGGCACCAACCAGGCACGTTCACCCGGGGTATAGTCGACAGAGTTCCATACCGGGCGACCATCACAATGCAGGTGACTGGGTATTTCCAGACCATAGAAATAACGGCGTATACCATCCTCGGTACTCAGTTGGTACTCGACTTGAGTCGTCATGCGCTCGTTAGGCTTTGCTTTCCAGACCAAAGCCGATGGCCCTTGTTTAAAATCGCCTTCAATTTGCAGCTGGCAGATACCGGCCCAGTCCTGCGGCAGAATCAGCTTGGCACCCTGTGGCGTATCGGCCTGAGTCGCAAAGCTGGCCGGATCAAAATCGACCGCCTCTTCGTCGGTATCATTGTAATAAAGGTAATGCTTGCCCATGGGAGGCAGAGTGTAATCGGCGGCAAAGGCCTCTCGGCTTACCCAGCGCACCTCACGGCTGAAACCGGCTTGTTGCTGATCCAAGATGGCATGGAAGGTTACCTCAGCTGCCGGCTTGGTCAATTTCACCCGAAAAAGTTGTTGGCCGCTAAACAGCAAACTGCGATCCATGCTGTTGAGCCACTCGGGGCCACCTTGCGGTGTCTGATAGCGGAACTCGCCTTCAAGCCCATCGAAAAACGGCACCAGATAACCATCGGCGCCACTGAAATGCAGCAGATACTCGCCCTCTTGCTGCGCTACCGGGGTAATAGTGAGTGTGCCACCGGCCAGCGCCAACTGCTGCTCCTGCCCAGACCGCCATTGGCTGGAAACCGATACCAACTCGAGTGGCGTATAGTCTGCCACGGCACTGAAGGAGGATATTTTTTCAAACTGGTTTCGCTGATCCCATCCCAGGGGCACAATCGCGGTGCTGGTGATTAGCGCACCACTCTCCCGATAGGGACCCAACTGGCTGAGTATGCTCCACTCCATTGCAATGGGTTTATCTTCGGCATCCAGCGCCTGCAGATCTCGGTAGCGGATTTCCCCCAAAACTTCTCTATCGACTTCGGTCAGCAAGAGTTCCAGTTGCAGATGTTCTGACTCGCCACGAAATGTGCCCTTGCCATATTGGAATAAGCTTTCGGCACTGAGCTCAAGCCCATCGGCTGGCTTGGGGGGCGATGCCATGATGGGGTTCCAGTTGTCCATATCATCGAAGGCGATTTGTTGCCTCAGATCGCCCACCTGATCGAGCAGATCCTTGCGCGACATCACTATCTGTATATGGTTGTTGCCTTGTTGGCCCATGGCGTCAATCTTGCTCTCCAGCACCAATACCATTTTCTGCAACCAACCACTCTCACGCGCCAGGCGCATATGACCATACAGGCGACTATCGCCGCTTTCGGCGGTCAACTCTGCGTCCACTATCTCCGGGGTCACCTTAGTGACCAATAGTTCCGTTTGCTGACCATTGAACCCCTCGAGTATCAGCTTACTGCCCTCTTTGGCGGGGATCTTTTGCAACACACCGGGAGTCTCCATCCCCTGAGTCAAATGCTCGATTAACTCAGGGCCCGAGCGTGCCAACATCTTTTGCCAGCTCTCTTCATCCTTGCCCTTAAATGCCAGTAATTTGCCGGAGTCTTTATCCAGGGTGATTTCAAAGCCGCTGGAAAACATCTGTTGCAACTCGGGCTCATCGTTTGCAGCGGTAAAACTACTGAAACTATTGCCGCCACCGGACATAGTCATAAACCTGGGCACCAGCTCCAGCTTTAGTGTCGGCGAGGTCTCAATCACCTCATAGTGCATCAAAGAGTTGCTGTACTGAGTAAATACCCGTCCGCCAATATCTATGTTGGCTTTTGTCTGCACCCAGTAATCGACTCGATCGCCTTGTTTAGGGTCAAATTCAACATGGGAATTGGGGGTACACGCGGATAAGAGCCATAACAGGCCGAAGAGGGAAAGATACTGCTTCATTTCATTCCTTGAAGAAGAACGCTGAAAAATTAGCGCCACATTATGCCAAATCAGAAGTCACAATTCTCCTGCTATTCGACCATATACGCCGTATCGAACTGAACCCCAAGACTACGACTAAAAACAAAAAACCAAGCCCCATGACTCTTGGCAGGTTTTCTCTCAGCCAGGCTTGAATAGAGTCTTTAAAAATAACCCAAAGCAGCTTAATTTTGCGATGTCCCGATGAAGGTACCAGGCGTTTCTTCTGTTAAAATCAACTCAATCTGAATGCTTGAAACCAATGAGGAACTTATGAACCCTATTATTGCCCTGCTGAAAGAGCACAATATCAGCGATGAACAAATAAGCAGCCTGTTCCAGAGCCTGACCGAAAATCCTCTGATGGCCATGGGTATCTTGGGTCAGTTGGGATTGCCACCGGAAAAGCTGCAGGGGTTGATGATGCAGGTGATGCAGAACCCAGCCCTGATCAAAGAAGCCGTGGAAGAACTGGGACTGGATTTTTCCAAGGTTGAAGCCGCCAAAGCACAAATGAACAAACCTGTTTAATCCTGTGCGCCCTCAAGGCCTGACTCACATGGCTTTGAGGGTCAATTTCATGCTCTGTCATGCATCAGGTATTAGGCTGATAAATTGGCAGAGCCATCAGCTCAGTTCGCTGCAACGCTTAGGAAGGTGCGAATAGGTCCTCGTGGCCTTCTCTTTTGTAGAGAGTGGCTTACACAGCAATTGGCGCTCAAGGCATCTGACTGAAGGCATGCCGGGGCATGTTGAAGTCGAATAACGCAGAGAGCCGGTTGCTGTGAAAGCCCCGAAGGGCGTGGCTTACAGATCTGTCTGCTGTGTTGTGCTTCTTGCAAAGGACTAGGGCCATTTGCTGCGAACCACGCCTTGCATCCAGGCCTGTAAGCCGACGCAGAGCACACATGGGACTTGTTCGCACCTTCCATTTTTGATAGTTCTCTGAAGCAATACCCGTATCAAGCGCCCGGCAATTTCTGCAATAACTTTGATGCCCGTCCGGATTGGCCGCGGTCACTCGTGCCGGCGTATTACCAAAATCAGTGGGATAGGGATGAAATATATGTTCCTCACCATGAGTCGTTGAACAGTTGGGACACGACTTAAACTTTCGGCAGCTTCCCGGCTCCTGCTTACGTAACATTCCGCTATTCAAACGCCCACCACAAAAGTTACAGCTCATCAGCTCTCTCCCTGTTATTAACTGATATTCAGCATGGCAAAACAGCTCACGCTGAGCAAAAGATAACCAAAGGTGTGTTGAAAGCCAATCTCTTATCTCTCCGTGATATTTTCCTAGCACAAGATTGAGACAAATCGTGTGCGTTTAACAAACACGCTACAAAACGCTACATCATTTGCCGTGCCACCCACTGAGTCGACGTGCTTAAGTAGGTGCTCGGTCAATATTCGACCAAGGATGTATGGGTCGATGATCGAAAGCTGAATTTATCCCAATCATACAGGAGGTATTCCAGTGACAAGATCCCAGTGGTTCAAGCGTCTGTCGGCGCTATGTCTCGTCTCAGCCAGTTTGCTGCTGACACCCGCCGCGATAGCCCAAAAACATCTCAAACAAAATCTCAGTCAATTGACCAATCAAGCGTCCAGCATAGTCTCGGGCCAAGTGGTGTCTGTGACCGATGGCTTTGATGAGCGCAAACGCCCCTATACCCAGATAACCATTCGGGTAGGTATGGATGCCAAACACAAACATAAAGCAGGCAGCGAATATACCTTCCGCCAGTTTGGTTTGCTCAAGCCCCGCTCCATGGGTAATGGCAAAGTCTACCTGGGCGTATCACCCGAAGGGTTCGCCCGCTGGTCGGTTGGCGAGCAGGTAGTGGCCTTTATGAATCCGGATCTCGGTGCCGGCCTGACTTCTACCGTAGGGCTGGAACAAGGCAAATTCATTGTGCAAAACGGCAAAGTCAGCAATCAACTGGGCAACATAGGCCTGTTTGATGGCATGAACACTCAGTCGCTCAGCCCTGAAGAGCAGAGCCTTATCACCACGGCCGGTGCTGTGGATGCCGCCGCATTTATGTCTCTGGTTGGCAAACTGGTACAGGAGGCCAAATAATGAAGCTTTCAAGAATTGCCACTGCCTTACTTTTGGGCTCAGTCTCCTCTGCCGCGCTGGCCGGTGGCCCGCTGTATATTCACGAACCTACAATGCAGCCCTATAAGTGGGATACGTCCAAGGGGGCGATTCCCGTCTATACCGACGGCGGCCCTGTGATTAAAAACAAGGATGGCGTTGACGTACAAACCTTCACCGTTCTGGAAAAAGGGCTGGTGTTCAATCTTGACATTACACTGCCGGACGGCACTGTTATCCCGGCAGGTACTGTGTTGGACCGGGATTACACCTTCCTCAGCATAGCTCAGGCCAATGCCATTACCGCCAAGGCCGTGGGCGAATGGTCTGCGGTGGAAACCTCCACCTTTGAAATGTCGGTTCAAGGCACCATTGAACAACAAACCGGCATCAAAGATGTGAATCAACATAATGTCGATCAGATCTATTCCGCCGTTAACGGCTATGGTTTCTGGGTCAACTATGACACCGACGGCCAGATCCTGGAACAGTATTTCGGTGTTCCACGCAGCCAGGTGCTGGGGATAGCCTTCCCCGAGTGGGCCGATGAAGAAACCGGTGAAATCCTCGAGGCTACTGCCTTGATGAACGGCTGGTATGTGGGTATAGATGACACAGAAGGCGAAATGATTGCCGGGGTATTTACCCATGAATTCGGCCACGCCCTCAACATGTCGCACTCCCAGGCCAATGGCCATCTCAGCTATATGTCAGCCTCATACAGCCCGCAATATGACGGAGTACCGGGTTGCGCCATCACCAATCAATACACCAGCGCCAGCCAGATAGCGCCGGACACTATTGAAACCATGTTCCCCTTCATCAATGTGTTAGGAGTTCAGGGTGCCGAGCAATCAACTGTTAATGTGCGCGACGATATAGTCAATCTGTCCGACCTCTATCCAACAGCGGAATATCGTTCAGGCTACGGCTCGATTTCCGGCACCTTGTACACCAAGGAAGGAGTGGACTATTCGGACATGAACATGGTGGCCCGCAACCTGGATAACCCGCTGTACGATGTGGTCACTCAGCAGACCGGCAACCTGACTCAAGGACTGGTAGGCCCGGATGGAAAGTTCACCATCAATGGATTGACTCCCGGCGGCCGCTATGTGCTCTATATGGAGACCATCAAGGCCGGTGGTTATCCTACCCGGCAAACCTCCCTCTTGTCAGAGGCCGAGTATTGGAACAGCAATGAAAGCAGTAATCCGGCCAGCGATAGAGCCTGTGATTTCACTCCTATCATTGCCGAAGCCGGGGTGACCAAACAGGCCGATATCTATTTCAACGGCTATAGCGATGGCATCCAATATACCCCGCTGGTAAGCGCCTTTGTGCTGGATCATGCCAAGAACGGCAAACGTGCCATGGGGATAACCGGCACTACGCCTTTCCTCTATGACAGCACCAAGAAAGCCCTGTTCGAGCTGCACCCGGCCGGTAATGCCGTGGTTGCCGGACACGCCACCATGAACAAAAACGCTACCAAGGCCGGTGTCATGGCGGACTTCAGTGGCAACGGCATCAGCAATGCCGCCATCTGGGATCTGCGCAGCGACAAGCTGACCTCGCTTGGGGATCTCAACGGTAACAGCTGCGGTGGCTCGGGCCAGTCAGGCACCAACTCCAGCTATGTCTGGGATATGGACGATAGCGGCGACACAGTTGTCGGCACCGCCTATATGGATACTGACGGTAACGGCGCCTGCCAGAGTGCATTCAAAGACGAGATAGTGCCCTTTATCTGGACCAAGAAGGCCGGTATGCAGCAACTGCCTTACCAATTTGCCGACAAGGTTCAATGGCTACGTGCCGACAGGATAGCCGGCAACGGCAGTACCATTACCGGTACTTATGATGGCACCAGTCAGGTTGCCTGGGTCGATGGCCGCTTCCACGACACCTCGGCTGAATTTGGCGCCCAGGACTCCTCGGTGATCTCCAACGACGGTAACACAGTTGGCTTTGGTACCCGCACCGGAGTCACCCTGTGGCATACGGACTCGGGCCAACAGGAGAACATAGGCAGTCTGCGCTGGTGTGAGCAGGTACCTTTCAATCACTTCTTCCTGGGTAATCTGTGTGCCGAAGGTTGGGATCACGACAGCATCAGCGCCGAATTTGGCGTACCGCGTATGCTGCTGCTTGATGCCAGCGACGATCTGTCGATGATTACTGCTCGCTCCGGCAACCTGTTTACCGGTTTCAGTGGTGGTATCTACCTGGAAGGTTTGGGCTGGATGAGCACCAAGGAGTTCTTCGCCAAGCAGGGCGTTACCGAAGCCAAGGCACTGACCATAGATAACCCATTTGCCATCAGTGCCAACGGCTCTGAAATGATGGGTGGTATCGCAGGAGCTGTCTTGTCTATCGATGTCGATCTGAACAATGCCTTTGTCTGCCATGATGGCCAGGATGTTCAGCTCAGCTTCCCTAAACAGGTGGTTGCTGCCGTTAAAGGCGGAGCCGAGTTTGGTCGCTGTGCCCACCTGAACGATTGATGCAAAGTTGAAGTGAGTCACTGCCAACGGGAGCCACAAGGCTCCCGTTTTTTTACTGAAACCTATTGTGTGCTTGCAAAAAACCGACAAAGGCCATTCACAATATGTCATTTCGCGCCGTCCCGAAACGTACCATAAGCGCGCGCTGACTCTGTCACTGCTGACTATAAAGCGTATTCTTTGCTTTGATTGGCCCATTACAGAAACCGGCTTCCCCTGCCAACTGCCGGTATAACCCAGCATATTGCGCACCGAGATCACCTCGCGGGCATCATCGAGAAAGTGCTCGGCAATGTAGTTGGCCCACCAAGAATCGCCGGGCATGATAACTGTCTTGGCAAAATCGCCTTTGGCGCCGTTGGCATGTGCTGCCATAAGCTGTTTCTCGGATAAAAACTGGCCCGAGTCTACCGGCGACGCCAAAAAAGCCTTGAGAACAAAAGTCCGCTTGCGGGGATTTATTGACCAAAATGCCACACTCCTCTCAGCCAACTACACGGCTATTTTAAGGTAGGCTCAGAGCCGAGTCGGCACTATAAACTTTGCAAACGGCGCCAGCGCTGCTTCAGCCCCTTGTGATTGCTGCGCACCAGCTTCCAGCGTTCACAGGCATTGAAACAGGCATAGTCGCCAATGGCCCTGGTAAGCTCGGCCAGCAACATATCATCCAAAGGCCGGTTGGCATACTCGGGCTCCAACACCAGGTTTTGCAACAACAGGCATTGGCGCAGCCGGTCGGCCTTGACATCGACCCGGCCGATAAACTGCTGGCGCCAGAGGATGGCCAGGCTGAAATAGCCGTAGACCCGCTTTTCCTGCGGCAGGTACACTTCCAGTTGATAGTCAAAGCCAAACCATTGCTTTAAGCGGTTACGTTGAATAACCAGATTATCGAAGGGATTGAGCAGCCAGACCCGCTCCGGGATCTTGGGCACCGCGCTCAGCTCTGCCGGGCAGAAATACTGCTGACCATCGACCTTGAACCGCTGCAGTTCACCGGCCTCCAGCCCTTGGTCCAACACCCGCTTGATAACCGGCCGCATGCCTTTTCGCAGATAGGCAAACTGGGCCTCTGAGCCAAAACCGTTGGCATTGAGAAAGCGGTTCACCAGATACCGGCCAAACTCATCATCGTCAGGCTCCCTGGTATCTATGCCCGGCGGGAGCACTCGCTCGGCCAAATCATAAACCTTTTGAAACCGCTCACGCCGCAGCACCATTAACTCGCCGCGCATAAACAGCTGTTCCAGCGCCTTCTTGGCCGGTTTCCAGTCCCACCAACTGCCACGTTGATCACTTGAGTGTTCAAAATCACTGGCCTTGAGCGGCCCCTCGGCGCGCACTCTGGCAAGCACTTCCCGCATCAAGGGCTCGTCCGGTTCAAACCAGTGTTTATCCCCCTGACTCAGTTGCCGTTTGCGCTGCAGGCTGTACCTGTAGTCACTCATGGGCAGATAGGCCGCAGCGTGAGCCCAGTACTCGAACACCTCCTTATCGGCCATAGCCTGTTGCAGCTGTTCGGGGTGATAACCGGGCAACCGATTGTGCAGCACATGGTGATGGGCCCGCTCGACCACATTGATGGAATCTATCTGGATATAGCCCAACTGACGGATCACGGCCGCCGCCGAGTTCGCCGGTTGCAACAAGCCCTGGCGCTGCAGATTGAGCCTGAGCCATTCATCGATAGTCAATGGTCCATACAAGGGTGTATCCATGGTGCCTGGCTCCCGATAACCTTGGTTTAGCGTGGCGCTATGATGACAGCTCAATGCCGTTGCCAATGCGAGTAATCAGTTTGCCCTTTTCATGGCTTTCGAAGCAAATTTGCACTTCAGTTCACAAAAAAAACGGTTTTGTTCATGGCCGGAGTTGAATGGAAAGCCGGATTATGCGCATATAGCTGCAACCTTTATTAGAATCGACAATAACCAAGGTACATTATGAGCT
Source organism: Shewanella sp. ECSMB14102 (assembly GCF_000813075.1). NCBI lineage: Bacteria > Pseudomonadati > Pseudomonadota > Gammaproteobacteria > Alteromonadales > Shewanellaceae > Shewanella > Shewanella sp. ECSMB14102. Next base: position 7,921 of record NZ_JWGX01000019.1, on the reverse strand, counting down.
CACCTTCCTCTGCACGCTGGCCGCGGCAGATCCCTTTTATCATTGCCAGTGAAGCCTGCGAGCGCTTCAGTTTTTACGGCATGCGCAATATTCTGACTCCCTTCCTGATGACGGCTCTGCTGCTGTCAGTGCCGGAAGAACTGCGTCAGGGCGAAGCCAAAGATGTGTTCCACTCCTTTGTGATCGGGGTGTATTTCTTCCCCCTCTTAGGGGGCTGGCTGGCCGACCGTTTCTTCGGTAAATACCACACCATTTTGTGGCTTAGCATAGTCTATGTGATTGGCCATGCCTTTCTGGCGATTTTCGAAACCAGCAAAACCGGCTTCTATTCGGGCCTGTTTCTGATAGCCCTGGGGTCAGGCGGCATCAAGCCGCTGGTATCCTCTTTCATGGGCGATCAGTTCGATCAGAGCAATAAGTCGTTGGCGCAAAAAGCCTTCGATATGTTCTATTTCACCATTAACTTCGGCTCCTTCTTCGCCTCGCTGTCGATGCCGCTGCTGCTGAAATTCTTCGGCCCTTCGGTGGCCTTCGGTATCCCAGGGGTATTGATGTTTATCGCCACGGTATTCTTCTGGGGCGGCCGTAAACGTTATGTCCACCAGCAACCCGAGCCCAAAGATCCACACGGCTTCCTACCTGTGCTCAAGAGCGCCATCTTCACCCCCGTACCCGGCAAGGCCAATACAGGTTTGCTGCTGAGTGCCATAGGTATACTGCTGGCGCTGTTTTCCCTCACCCAATACAACAGCCTTGGAGTGGTAACAGCGCTATGTCTGGCAATGGTGCTCTTGATGGGCTTTGTCGGCGTAGGCGCCTCCATGCAGCTTGAGCGGGCCCGCAATCAACACCCGCTCGAGGCAGTGGACGGAGTGCGCGCCGTATTTCGCATCTTAATCCTGTTTGCCCTGGTCACCCCCTTCTGGTCGCTGTTCGATCAAAAGGCTTCCACCTGGATTTTACAGGCCAACGACATGGTCAAGCCGGATTGGTTTGAGCCGGCCATGATGCAAGCTCTCAACCCACTACTGGTTATGCTGCTGATCCCCTTCAATAACTTTGTGCTCTACCCCATGCTGGAGCGCAATGGCGTGCGCCTCAATGCCCTGCGTAAAATGGGTGCGGGTATCGCCTTCTCCGGCCTTTCCTGGATAGTGATAGGCAGCATTCAGTTGATGATGGATGGCGGCACCCCCATGTCCATCACCTGGCAAGTACTGCCTTATGCACTGCTGACTTTCGGTGAAGTACTGGTTTCTGCCACCGGATTGGAGTTTGCATACAGCCAGGCACCCAAGTCGATGAAAGGCAGCATCATGAGTTTCTGGACCCTATCGGTCACTGTGGGCAACCTCTGGGTGCTATTAGCCAACGCCAGCGTCAAGAGCGATGCCGTGACCAATCAGATTGCCGAAACCGGCCTGAGTGTCACCGCCTTCCAGATGTTCTTCTTCGCCGGCTTCGCCCTGCTGGCCGCCTTGGTGTTTGCGCTCTATGCCCGCTCTTACACCATGCAGGATCATTATCGGGCAGTGGAACCGCAACAGGCTTAAGGCGTTTGCCGCCAACCTGAGCGGCAAAATCTCCTTGATTTAAAAACCCCAAAGACCCAACGTGAGTTGGGTCTTTTCATTAATGATAATAACCGCCGGAAACCAAGTTATTCCCTCCCCCGAACGCGGCGCTGCCAAGAACAACTTTTACACAGACAATCCTGTGCCTGGGTATTGGTTAAGCTGCAGCTCATCACCTGCAGTGAGGATGGGCAGGAAGCCCGAATGCAGTGAAGAATAGGATGTTCGAGAACGGCCTTTCGCACAGGCGATTCTGTAACACGGCGAGAGTTGCGTAGCAACGTGCTTTCAAGTACTGCCGTTATGCATGGATGCACTTGCTCCACGACTTTAGGCCGCTGCTACAGCGGCTAGCATGGCTTCCAGCTAAAAGTATCTAAGCTAGTATTGCCCGAGCTTCCGGCGATGGATGTTGCTCATTGCCTGCCGCAGGCTTATGCATAGGCGCTCCTGTGACATGGCGAGAGTTGCACAGCAACGTGCTTTCGAGCGCGAGCCAGGGACGGTGAGCCGGCCGTTAAACAGGGACGTTATTCAAGTACATCCCTTATCTCCATATATGGAGTGTATGCCGACATTTGTCTGGAACAAATGCGGTAGTCGCCTCGCCATCCCTGGCGCGGAAGGTCACAGTTCCGCCTATGCCTGGAAAATAGGCGTATGTCTGTAGGTATATAAGCAATTTCAAGCAACGCTATGATTGCAGAATTGCACCGACTTTCCCCCTCGGTGTCGCCGAAAACTGTTGGCGCAAATAACGTGGCTGAAACATGGATGCCGAATCAGCGCCCAATCTCCCTGGGTGCAGCCTCATTAGTCTCTATCGCGAACAGAGTTTTGCTCCAGTAAACAAAGCCTCCCCGTGGCAAAAGGTTGCGACTGAGGTAAAATAACCCATCTTTTGTCGGCGGCATCTCATACTTGCATGACTCCACAGCGGCTTTACCTCTCAAGCACAGTCTTTTTTGCTGCTTGCTGCTGCCCCGCCGCCGGCTCGCATTCTCCCGGAAACAGGCAGATAACAATAACCCCGCCTGCCGGACTTAGCCTTAAACCCTACACCCAGAGGAATACTCGTCATGAGTCTTGCTGATTCCGTTCTAGCCGTAAACAATGATCTGCCTATCCGCACCGACAAGCCGGTTCACAGCGGAAAAGTGCGCAGTGTCTACTGGTTGACCGAGGCCGACAGCGCCAGATTGATCCGCGAAAAGGGCTATGATGTGCCCGCCGATACTCCGCTGGCGATCATGGTGATCTCGGATCGTATCTCCGCCTTCGATTGCATCTTCCACGGCGAAGAAGATCTCAAAGGGATCCCGGGCAAAGGGGCGGCACTCAACGCCATCTCCAACCACTGGTTCAGCCTGTTCAAGGAAAAAGGGCTGGCCGACAGCCATATTCTCGACATTCCCCATCCCTTCGTGTGGATAGTACAAAAGGCTCGCCCGATAAAGGTAGAAGCCATTATTCGCCGCTATATTACCGGATCCATGTGGCGCGCCTATCAAAAGGGTGAGCGGGTATTTTGCGGCATCACGCTGCCGGAAGGATTACAAAAGGACCAGCAGCTACCCGAGTTACTGATCACCCCATCGACCAAGGGCATACTCAAGGGGATCCCTGGGGTGCCGGAGCAGGATGATGTCAACATCAGCCGCGCAGATATCGAAGCCAACTTCGAGGCCTTCGGCTTTGAAAAGCCTGAAGATATCGATCTGTACGAAAAACTGCTCAAGCAGGGATTCGAAGTCATTTCCGAGGCGCTGGCACAGCAAGATCAGATCTTTGTCGATACCAAGTTCGAATTTGGCTATGTCACTGACAAACAAGGCCAATCCAAGCTTATCTATATGGATGAAGTGGGAACCCCGGACTCTTCACGTATTTGGGATGGCAGCGCCTACCGTGACGGCAAGATCCTCGAGAACTCCAAAGAAGGTTTCCGTCAATTCCTGCTCAACCACTTCCCGGATCCGGATATCCTGTTGAACAAGGATAGAATGCCGGAACGTGAAGCCCTGGCCCGCGACAACGACCTGCCACTGGAGGCCATGATGAATGTCTCGCGTACCTACACAGGTATTGCCGAGAAAGTCACCGGAACCAAGATTACTCTCTCGGATAATCCCAAGGCAGAAATCATCCGAGTGCTCAAGGAACAATACAGCCTGGTGGACTAAAGCATTCTGCCGCGGCTGCTGATGAGGCAGTTTCCCGTTAAGCATAAAGCCCAGAATGTTATTACTTGTGGTTGGTAGCATATAAAAAGATCTATTCATTTAGGTCTTTTTTATATCAATTGACCTTTACCCCGAATTTAAGACAACCACCACCGCCATAGGCAGTGGTTTGGGGTGACAATAGAAAATAATATATCTCAGTATATTCTTCATTAGCTCTCCAGATTGACAAATTAAAACCTCAACTTTATGAATCAATTCATCAACAATTTGAAAACCTAAATTTAAATAGCCACTTAATTTTTATCACAAATTAAATCATGAGTACTACACTGAACCGTCTAACCCGTTTATTCAATCAAATATCTAAGCTAAAAATTAATTCAATTTCATCATCAAGTCTTCTGCCCGTTGGTGTAAACCCAAGCTTTTGGTAAATATAGAGAGCATTCCCTTCCTCTTTATCCATTGTGGTTAGCGACACGCCTTTTAAACCAACAATGGAAGCGTATCGCTTGCTGAAGTTAATCGCGTGACTCCCCAATCCCTTTCCTTGAAAACGATGGTCAATCATGACACGCCACACGTACAAATGATCCTTTTGAAAGTGATCATCGAACTTATCGAGTAATCTTGGATCGATAAGAGAGATGAGCCCTGCTGGCTTGTCGTCTAAATAAATGCCGTAGCTGACACTATCGTCGTTAAAACTCGCCTCTGCAAGCCATTCTGCGTTACTAGCAATAAGATGCTTTTGAAACTCTCCCACTGTAAGGTCAATAATGTCATCGATGGTGTTACCGTTTATTTTTAAAAAGCTAACGTTATTCATGGCCATCTTCCTTGGATAGGTATTTATCTAAAATTATTTTAGCAATATAAAGATCTTGATAGGCAATTCCTGAGCTATCAAAAATAGTAATGTCGTTTTCGTTCCTTTCTTTTAATTGAAGCTTGTCGCAGATCTGATATATCTCTTTATCTGGTGCATGCTGGAACTCACCAATTGTTTTGGACTGAGGTAAATAATCACAGTAGAGTATGGCATTCTCAAATAGCGATGGCGGCAGTTCCTGTTTTCCTATTTTATCTGCTCCCATTGCAGAAATATGAGTTCCAGACTTCACCCACGACGATTCAAATAGAGGAGCTGTAGACGCCGTGACGGTGACAATAATATCTGCGCTTTCACAGGCTTCTTGAGCAGTCTTGATATCAGTTGTTAAACCTTCATCGCTTAGCTCTTGCGCCAGTTGGTTAGCACTAGTCTGATTTCTACCAATAATCAGCACTTTAGATAGGTTCCTAACTTTTGAAATGGCAAGCGCTTCATATTTAGCTTGATGACCCGTGCCAAATAACGCGAGTACCGTTGAATCTTGTCTCGCCAATAGATCAACTGCGATGGCATCGGCTGCAGCGGTTCGGTAGGCATTAACCAAACTTGCTGACAAAATGGCTTTCATTTCTCCCGTATCAGGTGAGAGAAGAAAAATATGAGTACCATGGTTTGGTAGCCCAACTTGGTTATTGTAAGGCCAATAACTTCCCATTTTCCAACCAAGCAATTGATCTGTGCGTGCCGATTTGAGTGAAAATATTGAACCTTCTATCTGGCCAGATGCGTTAACGACCGGAAATATTGATGAGTGCTGCTCTTGTACTGCGGAAAATGCCGCTTTGACTGCTTTGTATGCCAGTTCGTGAGTAATTAACGCTGCGGTTGTTTTTTCATCTAAATAAAGCATGTTTACCACCCTGAGATACGTTGCCATTGTTCAATTTGCCCCTCGACCAAGTCAAAGACATGGTATTGACTGTGCATTGCGCTTGTAGAGCATGCATGATTTGGGACTATGTGAACTCGAGAACCAATGGGAAAACATTCGAAGTCGATCTCGCTTCCAGAAGCCGCTTCGAGTATGCCGTGCTCTTGATTTACCTGCACGACTTTCAGTATTTGACTCTCTTGACCATTCGGTTGGAGAACCACGCCATAACATTGTTCGTCATGGCCTTTATCTAAAGAAAGAGCCATCCAACCAGCATCAACAAATATTTGTCCCCTTGATTTGTTGTGTCCAATAACACTACTTACTACTGAGATTGCGATATCGTTTAAGGTACATACTCCAAGCTGATGCATCACTAAATCAAACAACGAATAGACACCAGCTCTGACCTCTGTAATTCCACTTGTGTTTGTGTATGAACATGCCGTTGGGGTAGACCCTATGCTGACTATTTCGCAGTGAATCCCCACTAATTCGAGGCGTTTCGCTGCAAGTAGTGCAGTCGCTACTTCATTACTGGCTGATTGGTTTAGCGCTTCTTGAGACGAACAGTGGTAAGATTCGCCTGCGTGAAGCATCACACCTTTAAAATCGGCAAAACCTTTATCTAAGCTCTTAGCCATAGCAATCAAGGCTTCGGAATCTGCACTGACGCCACCTCGGTGTCCGTCACAATCAATCTCTATAAGACAGCTAATGACACACTCATGTTCCTGACAGTAGGTGTTAACGAAATCGACTTGTTCCATGCTATCAAGTAACACCACAATGCTAATGCCACGTTTCAGTAATAGCTCGACTCGTGATAGCTTTTCTTGTGATATACCAACTGCATAGAGAATGTTTTTACAACCATAATTAGCAAGCTGTTCTGCTTCCTCAAGGGTAGATACAGTGATTGGATCCTCTAGAGAGTCAATTAAGTAAGGAAGCGCATCTAACGACTTTACCGTTTTAAAGTGGGGTCTTAGTGGCGCGCCCAGTTTCGACATATGACTGCGCATTTGCGCGAGATTGTTTAAAAACTTTTGTTTGTCCAGGTAGAGAAATGGTGTGCCGATGGCATTGTATTGCTTTTCTAAATCAGGGTGTTCTGTATGTTTAATCATTTCATTTACCTAAGCTCGCAAATTGCAGTTCAATGTCGATGAAATGATTATGAGATAGGAGAAAGTTGAATTATATTAACAAAAATCTACTTATAGATTAGGTTGAAAGTTAATGTTGACGACAGAAGATATTCGATTTCTTGTGGTAGTGTCTAACCATAGAACATTGGCAGATGCGGCTCGTGCGCTCAATATAACGCCTCCATCAGTCACTCAGCGTATTCAACATATCGAAAAGAAGCTATCACTTAAGTTACTTCAACGACCTTCGCGTGTGGTTAGCCTAACAGAAGAAGGGCGCGTCTTAGTCGATACCGGTATTTCGATCCTTGAGGACTTGGATGAACTCATCGATAAGCTCAATGAAAGCAGAGGGGATGTCAGTGGTCGTCTACAAGTTTTGGCGCCCCTTGGCTTTGGCAACGATGTGATAGCCCCTTTATTAGGTGAGTATAAACAAGCTCATCCGCGCCTAGAGGTGGAGCTAGAATTGTCAGACAACCCAAACTGGGCAAACCATCATAAATGGGACATTATCATCTACATTGGCCACTTAGCGGATTCCAGCCTTAAGATGGTGAGCTTGGCCCCAAACAAACGCTTTGTTTGCGCTTCGCCGGAGTATCTATCTCGTCATGGACAGCCTAAGACTCCGCAAGATCTTAAGAAGCATCAATGTATTGCCTTGAGAGAAAATAATGAAGATGTCACGCTGTGGAGCTTTACTCATGCAGTGACAGGGGCCATAGAAAGTATTCGTATTCGCCCTTCTCTTGCAAGTAATGAGGGTAGAGTGATTAAAGACTGGGCGTTACAAGGCTTGGGGATCATCATGCGATCCGAATGGGACATTCAGTCACAGATTGATAGTGGTAAATTAGTGCGGCTGTTACCTGCTTACGAGCTTCCAAACGCCGATATTGTTGCCCTAGTGACTTCTGCTGCGCATGAGAGGTCGGCGCGAGTCACTGGCTTTTTATCTCTACTAAAAGATCAATGCCAAAAGACGCCGTGGTTAAATCGATAGTAAGTTGTTATCGGAGTTTTGTACTACAAACCTAATTTTTTTTACAATGATGATTCATCAAAGTAGAACAAAAATTCTAACCAGTTAATGCCCACAACTAAGTTAGCTATTCAACTAACTCATTGTGGATTAATCTTTATTACCTTTTGGCAGTGACCTTTACCCCGAATCTAGGGAATCCCCAGGTAATTCCCTTTTTATTCAATTCAGTAGACACGCATGGTGTTGATTGATC